>JBPCSL010000125.1:0-6303 GCA_051007175.1 Candidatus Nanopelagicales bacterium | reverse complement strand
AACTCCAAGCCCGGTGCCTTCGTCCGTCGGGGCCACGACTACCGCATCGAGGCGCGCCTCGGACTGGAGCGCGCCTACGGGCTGAGCTGCACCGACGCGCAGGCCGAGGCCATCGAGTACGCCCTGCGTGAGAACGAGACCGAGTGGGCCGCGCGCCGGATGATCGCGCGCAAGATGGATGGCGCCCGCCGGTCCATCCAGTCGACGTTGGAGCGCTGGGGCTCACCGCAGATCGACGTCGCCGACATCGACCCTGGCGCGGTCACGAGCGAGCCCGAGTCCGCACTGCGCCGCCTCGGACAGTTGTCCGGGCCCCCCAGCGGCTGAGCCATCGCCTAGGCTTCACACGTGCGCGTTACCGGCTTGGCAATCCTGGTCTCGGGCCTGCTCCTCGGCCTGATCTCCGCACCCGCCCACGCCCTCGACGTGAATCCTGAGCAGGCGCTCATCGGCCCGGTTCGCTACACGCAGACGTCGGGGGCGCAGGACCCCGTCTACGGTGCTCCGTTCTTCGTCATCGCCGACGCGTTCGCCAGCAATCCGGCCACCAGCGACGACACCGTCGTCATGACTCTCAACTCCTATCCTTCCGCCAACGCCACCATCTGGCTGCGCAAGACCAACGGTGTCTTCCCTGCAGCAGGTGCTACCGCTGACGACTCCCTGAATGCCCAGCACCTGAGCACGACGCCGGCGAGGCTCTCCAGCATGACCTGGTTCTCCCTCGTCAACGGATCAGCCGTCGACGATACGGTCCTGAAGACCAATATCGCCGTGAACGCGCCTGGCACCTACGCGGGCACCATCACCGCCTACGAGGGCAGCGCGTCCAGCGTGAGTGCAGCGACTGTCGTGCAGACCACGAGCTTCTCCTTCACGACGGCTGGCGCCCCGACCACGATGGTCGTCACCCCCAGCAAGGTCCCCGTGATCGCCGACCCCAATGACCAGGAGCGCAGCTTCGTTGCCGTGCTGGACGCCAACGGCAAGCCGACCCAGATAACGACCGTCGACACGATCGTCGTCTCATCAAGTGCGTCATCGGTGGCCACGGCAGCACCGTCGACCATCACGGCAGCCGACTTCGACGACACCCTGCCCAACGAGCTGGGCGCCGCCATCGTCACCGTCTCCGGCAGCACGGCGTCCGGAAGTGCCACCGTCACCCTCACGCCGCGCGGCACGCTGCCCAACTCCGGAGTCACCCCCCAATCCATCGCGGTCACCAGCGCGCCGCTGTCGAGCACCACCCCCGGGCCCTTCGTCGTCACCTACCCCTTCGACCAGATCGTGGAGGAGCGGGGGTCGACGGACGACACCCTCATCTACGACGTCAACGACGCCTTCATCACCAATGTCATCGCGCGCACGTCGGGGGCGACCCCTAATTCCGGTGTCATCGCCTACGTCACGGCCGCCGGGCCGAGCTGGGTCGGCCTCCAGGCCATGGATTCGCCGGACAAGCCCATTGCCATCCCACCGGGATCCGTCAACGTGCCGGTCGTCCTGCGCGCGGACTCCACCGGGCAGGTGCGCATCATGCTGCAGTGGGCCTCCGTCGCCGACGGGGAGCAGATCACCATCCGCCTCGGGACCGGAAACTCAGCGGCTTGGACGGTCATCAAAGTCCTCGATCCCGAACTTGAGCCCACCACCATGCCCTACGGTCACGTGCTCGCCAAGACAGGCGATGCCATCGAATTCACCGTGAAGCTGACCGACAACTTCGGCAATCCCTACCCCGGCTACCTGGTCAACGGGCGCGCATTTGCCAATGCCGGCTTCCCTGCGGGGCCCCCGGTGCGATCTGCGCCCACGGACGCCGAGGGCATCACCACCCTGACCGTCGACCCCCCCGACGACACCTACGTGGGTAATGCGCGCATCAATTTCGCCACGACCCTGCCGAGCGGCCTGCCGTATGCGGCCCTGAATCCGCCCCAGGTCCTGGTGACCTACTCCGCCACCGGCAATCCCACATCCCTCACGGTGGCCCAGGCGCAGTCCAATCCCTCGCCCATCGGTCCGACGAGCAGGCTCTTGACCTACCCGCACATCGTCGTCCCCTTCACCGGCGAAGCCAGCACGGCGGACGGCACACCCGGCACATGGACGGTCTCCACCTCCAGCGGCGCGGCCAACGGCACGATGGCCTCCTTCCTGCCGGCGGTGACGCCCGCCACGATGGTCCACGTCACCTCGGAGCCCGACGTCAAGTTGTCGACGTACACATCCGAGGCCTGGAATGGGGGAGAGTCTGATCTGTGGATCGATTCGGGGAGCCCCGTCTACGCCTACTCCACCAAGGTCGGCACCCACACGATCAACTTCACGGTCGGCTCGCTGACAACGACAGCCCTGCTCAAGGTGTCCACGGCTCCGATCGCGGCGTACTCCATCGCCATCAGGCCCGGGGACCAGACCCTGCCCCCCGGTGGCTTCGGATCAGTCCGCGTGGACGTCACCGATGCCTTCGGAAACCCTGTCCCGAGGACCACCGATGACACGGGCGCGGTGACGGTCGCGATCTCGGGCCAAGCCTTGCTCACCGGCTTCACATCCACGACCAACGTGACCACCGATGACAGCGGACAGGCGAGCCTGTCCGTCATCGCGGCGCGCGCCACCGGCGAGGCGTCTCTCACTGCCGTGCCGAAGGCACCCACGTCCGTGCTGGCCTGGCAGCCCACCTACGAGCCGCCGAGCGGCTTCCCCACGCCTGTCACCCAGGCCACCGCGAATATCAGCGTGGAAGGAACCAAGGCGGCACCGTCCATCACCATCACGGGAGCACGCACCACGATCCAGGGGAAGTCAGGGATCGAGGTCGAGGGCACCGCTGTCAGCATCGGCTCCGCCACACTCACGCCCTGGGTGAAACTCGCCGGCCAGAAGGAGTACGCCGCCGGCAAGGCTGTCGTGACGCCCGCCGCGAACGGCACCTTCAGCTGGAGTCGCAAGACGGGGAAGAAGGCCTACGTCTACTTCACGACTGCGGACCTCACCGTGCGCTCCAACATGGTGACGATCCCCCAGTGACGCTCGACCCTCTCGGCGTGCGGGTGCGCCCGCGCTCGTGGGGCGTTCCCTCCTTTCCCAGCACCCGGTCCCCCGCCTGACACGGCCGGTCCCGGGGAGCACAATGACCGAATGACCCGCTGGTGTGCGCTCCTCGGGGCGCTAGTCAGCGGTGCCGTGACTCTCGGGCTGCTCTCCGCGGGCCCGGCCTCGGCCACCGACTCCCCTGCGCAATCGTCGACCCAGCACGCCCACGCGCTCGTCGACACGGCCGCCGGATTGCCCAACGACCTGCCGACCCCGCCTACTGACCAGCTCATCGTCACGGCCTCCTCGTCCGCGGTGTCCGACGCGACACTGGAGAGCGCTACGGAGCAGGCAGCTGCCGCCCTCGGTCTTGATGTGACCGCCGACGTCGCCCGAGACATGACCCGGACGACGAGCGTCATCCGGCTGGATGCGCCGCTTCCCGTCGAGGAGATGTCGGACCTGGCCGATGAAGTCACCCAGTCGAACGCCGTCCTGCGTGCCGAACCGGACTTCATTCTGAGGCCCACCGTCACACTGCCCAACGACTTCTACGTCCCGTCCCAATGGGGACTGTGGGATTCCAGTCGCCCCGATGGTGGCTACAGCACGCGGGCGCCCGACGCATGGCCCACCTCGCGCGGCAACGGGGTCGTGGTGGCCGTCCTCGACACCGGCATCACCGCTCACCCCGATCTCGCTGCGCATGTCCTTCCAGGCTATGACTTCATCACGAATGTCTTCACCGCCAACGACGGCAACAGTCGTGATGACAGTCCGGCCGATCCCGGTGATTGGGTTACGGCGAGTGAGGAGATTGCGAGGGGTTACGACGGCCGAGGCAATCCCTACTGCCCGCGCGGCAACTCATCCTGGCACGGCACGCACGTCTCGGGGACCATCGCCGCGGTCACCGACGACACTATCGGCGTGGCCGGGATCGCCCCCGACGCTTCGATCCTTCCCGTGCGAGTCCTCGGCAAGTGCGGTGGATACGACTCCGACATTGCCGATGCCATTACGTGGGCATCCGGAGGATCTGTCAGCGGCGTCCCCGCGAATCCCACGCCCGCTCGCGTGATCAACATGTCGCTGGGAGGCGGCGGTGCCTGCGGCTCCACCATGCAGGATGCCATCAATGGCGCCGTGGGGCGCGGGACCACCGTAGTAGTCTCGGCTGGCAACAGCAATGTCAACGCAGTGAATTCCATGCCCGCAAACTGCGCCAACGTCATCACGGTTGCGGCAACCTCGCGGACAGGGAATCGCAGTTACTACTCCAACTACGGGTCGCTGGTGGACATCGCTGCTCCCGGAGGCGACTACTACGCCGACACGATGATCATCTCCACGCTGAATTCCGGCACGACTACGCCCGGATCACCCACCTACGGCTACTACCAAGGCACCTCCATGGCCGCACCGCACGTCGCCGGCGTGGTCGCTCTCATGCTCGGCGCTGATCCCACGCTTACCCCCGCGCAGGTCAACGCGACCATCCAGTCCACCGCCCAGCCTTTCGCTGGCGGTTCCGGCTGCAGCGGCCTTTGCGGAGCCGGCTACGTCGACGCGCGCGCAGCCGTCGCCTCGCTATCTCCTGGGACGCCCTCGGGCCTGTCGGTCACCGGTGACTACGACGCGCTCAATGTCTCTTGGACCGCACCGGCCACCGGCATGACGCCCACCTCGTATCAGGTCCAGCACTCGACCGACGACACCGCCTGGATCACCGACGATTCGACCTCCGGGACCAGCACGACGATTGCGTCCCTCAATCCGTCGAGCTCCTACTTCGTCCGCGTGCGCACGATGTCGGGGGCCAAGGCCGGAGCCTGGACCAAGAGCACCGCCGTTGCCCCGCTCGCGCGGACGGTGCCGGGTCCCGTCGGTCCCGTCACGGCCCAGCCGATCGATGACACGACCTTGGAAGCCACCTGGTCCGCTCCGGCCACCAGCGGCGGATCTCCCGTCCTCTACTACACAGTGGAGTCCTCGGCCGACGACTCGACGTGGGTCGCCGATGACACCACCACGGGCACCACCGCGCGCATCGATGGCCTCACGTCAGGGGTGCCCGAGCGCGTGCGCGTGCGAGCCGTGAATGCACTCGGCGTCGGCTCTCCGGTCACCTCCTCCTCGCTCGTGGCGGCCCGCACCCCTGTGGTGCCGAGTGCCCCTCTGGGGCTCACTGCCACTCCCGGAGACTCCCAGCTGACGCTCAGTTGGGCACCGCCGAGTGACAGCGGCGGGCGCACTGTCACCTCCTACACCGTGCAGTACTCCGCAGATGACTCCACCTGGACCGCCCTGGCTCCCACGGTGTCTCCCGCCGCGACGATCTCCAGCCTGGCCAATGGCACGAGCTACGTCGTGCGCGTGGCAGCCACGACCTCGATCGGCCAGGGCGCGTGGGCCAGGACCACGGGCACTCCTGCTGCCCCTAGTCCTCCCGGCGGAGGCAGTGGTGGTGGCGGAGGAGGAGGCGGCGGTGGCGGAGGATCGCCTCCGGCTCCTACTGCCACGCCCCCCGCGGCGCCCACCGTCTCGGAAGCCCGCGCCGCCGATCACCGCATCTCCTTGACATGGGAGCCCTCCGACGACACCGGGGGCGCCCCGATCACCGGCTACTCGATCGAGGTCAGCGGTCCGGACGGGACCCGCACCCTCGAGTCCACCATCGCCAATCTCGAGGTGGACGGACTCACCAATGGCACGGCGTATCGCGCGCGCGTCGCCTCGGTCAATTCCGCAGGCGCGGGCGACTGGTCCCCCTGGACCGCCGAGCTCACCCCTCGCGGACTCGCCACGGCACCACGCGACCTCGCCGTGCTCGCGCGCGATGCATCCGTGAGCGTGCGCTGGTCCGCTCCCGCCGACAACGGAGGCACTCCCGTCACCGGCTACCTCGTCGAGGTCACGGCGGGGGGCCGGTCGCGGCAACTCAGCGTCACCGACACGAGCACCGTGCTCGTCGGGCTCGCCAGCGGGGTCACCCACGAGATTCGCGTGGCCGCGGTGACCGACTCCGGGACGGGTGAGTGGACCGCCCCCGTCGCCGTGACTCCCCAGGCCGCTCGCGTGGGCGCGCCGACGAGCCTTGAGGTCTCCCGCAAGCGCCATCGGGTGACCGTCACGTGGTCAGCCCCCGCGACCGGTCAGGCGGTGTCGTACGTCGTCGCCGCGTCGGGCAACGGCCGGACCTACCGGGTCGTGGGCTCACCCACGGTGATGCGCTACGCCTTCGACGCCGGGCAGCGC
>JBPCSL010000124.1:0-14226 GCA_051007175.1 Candidatus Nanopelagicales bacterium | reverse complement strand
GGTGAGCGGCGCGAAGATGCCGAAGGAGCTCGGCGACACCCAGTAGCCGACCGCCCACGACACCGTCACCGCGATCGCGATGCGGGCGATCTGCCACGGCGAGGAGAACCCCGCGGGCCGCTGCTGGAGCACCTCGGAGACCGTGAGATCCGGCAGGATCTCCCGGCCGTCGTCCGGCGGGCGCTCAGTCTCCACGAGCGCACCCTAGATCCCCAGCGGATCAGACAGGCCGCCCCGGCCGCGCGACCTCGCTAGTCTCCATGCCGTGGCACTGAAGATCCACGACCCCGGACACGTCTTCCTCCATCGTGGCGTGCGCGCGGCCATCGGAGTACCCATCGCCATGGCGCTCGGGATGCGGCTATTCCCCGACACCCCGGCCGCGCTCATCGCTGCCTTCGGAGTCCTGGTCACCGTCGCCATCGCCGACTTCGGAGGCCTGCGCAGCGAGCAGGCGCGGGCAGTCGGCGGGACGGCTCTCGCAGGAGCTGTCGTCTTGTCGATCGGCGTGGTGGCCGGCGTCAACATCTGGACGGCTGTCATCGCCACGTTCTTCGTGACGGGCGCGCTGTCCTTCGTCGCTGTCTTGCACGGTTCGGTGGCAAGCGGCGCGCCGGCCGTCATGATCATGTACGTCGTCTCCGTCTCCCTCGGCGTACCCCTCAAGAGTCTTGGTCCGATCCTGGGCGGCTGGGTGATTGCCATGGCCCTCGCGCTGCCGCTGACCCTCTTCGTGATGCCGCGTCGCACGACGGCGCCGGTCCGACAGGCCACGGCCGCGGCACTGCGCGTGCTCGCCGAGACCGCCCGTCGACGGGCACGCGGCGAGGAACCGGATACGCCGGCCCTGACGCAGGTAGAGACTGACCTTCAGCACTCGTATCTGGGCAATCCCTTCCGGGCTGCTGGGCTCAGCCAGCGCAATCAGGCCCTGCAACTCCTCGTCGCACAGGTGCAGGGGCTGCTGGCCGCCTTCATCCGCGGCCGCTACTTTGCCGACCTCGTACGAACTCCGACGACCCTGCGTCTCGTCGAGGAGACTGCGGCCAACCTGGACTCGACCGCGCAGGCCCTCGCCGACCCGACGGCCCCTCCACCGAGTGGCATGGCCGTCGCCGAAACCTGGGAAGGGCAGTGGAACGAGGGCGAGGCCATGCTGGCGACGGGCCCCTCTGCCGTCGCCGAGGTTCACGGCATGTTCCCTGACAGGGCCTTCGGCCTCGCCTCCGTACGACTCACGATGCTCGCGCGCAGGGCGCTAGGGCTCTCCGCCGAGGATTACTCCCCCGTCCTCGGACCTCACACCATCCCCGAGCCACCCATGCCGAGCATCCGGCGCGAACTGAAGTCGAACCTGCACCAGCGATCACCCTGGGCACGGCTGGCCCTGCGCACCGGGCTCGGTATCGCCGTCGCCATCGCGATCGTCGAGATGATCGGACTCGCTCATGGCTTCTGGGTCATGCTCGGTGTCGTATCGGTGCTCCGCTTCGATCCCTTCACAACGCTGAAGATGGGTGCTCTCGCCATCGCGGGCACCCTCATTGGGGCGGTTCTCGGCGTCTTCATCATCGTGGCCGACGATCGCAACGAGCCGCTCATGTGGGTCATCTTCATCGGCGCCGTGTTCCTGGCCACCTGGGCGCCGGGGGCCCTGGGATTCATGCTGGGGCAGGGCGCGTTCTCGCTCTTCGTCATCATCGCGTTCTCGCTGATCGCCTGGCCGCCCGACCTCGCCACCGTCGAGCAGCGCGTCGTCGACATCTGCGTCGGCGCTCTACTCAGCATCGTGATCGCCTTGCTCATGTGGCCGCGCGGTGTGATGCGAGGACTCATCACGAACGTGGCCGACGCCATCCGCGTCGGCACGGACTTGCTCACCGGCGCCACCACGGCCCTGGTGAGCGGCCCCACGGCCGAGACTCGAAATCTCCCCGGCGAGGCGAACGCCGCAGTCGTGCGAGCGCGCGAGGTCGTGGAGATGACCCTCAACTCGTCGAACCCCGAGGCGGCCCGCATGGCCTTCCAATGGCAGGGACTCATGGACCAATTGCGCACCCTCATGGTCGCGGGCCACCTCCTGGCGAACTGGTCCTTCGACCGACCGCCCATTGATCGATTCGCGCCCACGCTCGGCCCCCCGCTCGAGGCAGATGCCGATGCGACGGCACGTGCGTGGGCCCGGGTGGCACACGAGGTCGCCGGACAGCCTCCCGGGCCGCTCGTGAATCCACCGGACACCCTGGCGGCCATGGAGACGGCCGCGAATGCCCTCGACCTCGCCGCACCCGAGGTTGCCGATCGCACGCTGGCTGCCGTCTGGGGCCACGGCTGGCTGCTCATGACGTACCACGCAGCCCAGGCAGCCAAGGTGCCGTCTTCCGGCAACTAGCGGATGCTCGCGATCCTCGTCATGAGCGTCGCCGTCAGAGATGACCATCGCGCGCCCGCCTAGCGCACCTTCCACTCACGAACGAACTTCCTCGACGGGAGCATTCCGCCGCCGGGCCTGGGGATTGCCTGCTGCGTGACCCGCACGACGACGTTCGAGTAGCCGTAGGTGGTGACAGTCACCGATCCGTTCGCTCCGACCTTGTACGTGCAGTACTCGATGTCGCCTCGAGTGGGGACGTAGCACAGGACCGACGTGCGGACCGTGCCCTTGGCATTGGTCGTCGCCGAGTAGACGACCACCGTGGTCCCTCGCAGTGGGAGCGGCTGTCCCGAGGGCCGTGCCTTCACCTCTAGCGGCAGCACACCCTGCACCGTGATGGTGACGGTCGCGGTGGAGCACTGCTTCGGCGCCCATGGCGCGCATACCTGGTAGGTGAAGGTGTCCTTGCCCGTGAAGCCCTTGGCCGGGGTGTAGGTGAAGGTGCCGTCCGGCTTCATGACGACGGTTCCGTGCGCGGGCTGGCTGATCGCCCGGAAGTGAGAGGCCTTCGGGTAGGTGTCATTGCCTGCCGCGCTGCCGCGGTAAGGCGTGTCCTGCGCGGTGGTGTATGAGTCATCGCGCGCCTTCGGACCGACGTACACGGTGACCGTCGCCGTATCGCACACCTGCGGGCTCGTCGGCAGGCACATCTCATAAGTGAAGGTGTCCCTGCCGGTGAAGCCCTTGGCCGGGGTGTAGGTGAAGGTGCCGTCCGACTTCATCACGACGTTCCCGTTGCCGGGCTTCGTCACGACGGTGAACGTCGCCCCAGGCACCCTCGGGTCGTTGCCCGAGACGTCGCCTTTCACGGGCGTGTTGTGCGGGGTCGCCGCGACGTCGTCCACCGGTGCCGCACCGACGATGATCGTGACGGTGGCGCTATCGCACAGCGACGGCTTCCCAGGAGTGCAGACCTCGTAGACGAAACTATCGACGCCGAAGAAGCCCGTGTCCGGGGAATAGCGGTAGGTCCCGTCGGGATTCACAACGACAGTCCCGTGGCCCGGAGGCGACACCTGGGAAAATATCGATCCCGGTGCGTAGTCGTCCTTCGCCGCGGCATTGCCGCTCACGGGAGTGTTGATGGGCGTCTTGGTGCGGTCATCCTCGGCGTTCGGACCGACCACGACGGTGACGGTCGCAGAGTCGCACGCCGCTGGGGTGGACGTGGTGCAGACCTTGTACGTGAACGTGTCCTGGCCGGTAAATCCTGAGCTCGGACGGTAAGTGAACGTTCCATCAGGGTTCATCACGACCCGACCGTGGTCGGGCACCGCGATGATGGAGTACTTCGAGCCTGCGGGGGCGCTGTCATCCAGTGAGACATCCCCCTTCACCGCGGTGCCGTACGCCGTGGTGAAAGTGTCGTCCACGGCCACGGGTGCGCCGGGGGTAGGTGGCGTCGGCGGGGTTGGCGGTGTTGGCGGTGCCGGAGCCACCGTGATGGTGATCGTCGCCGTGTCGCAGACCGGGTTCGATCCCGGCGAGCAGACGGTGTACGAGAACTCGTCGGTGCCGACGAATCCCGGGGACGGGGTGTAGGTATACGTGCCGTTAGGGTTCATCGAGACCGACCCATGCGAGGGGTTGATGGCGACGGCGAAGTTCGACCCGGCCGGAGAGACGTCGTTAGTGCCCGCATTACCTCCCACGGGGGTGCCGCTGGTCGTCGACTTCGCGTCATCGGTCGCCTTGGGGGTGACGAGTTGGCTGACCGTGGCGGTGCGGCACGCGGCCGGGTTGTCCGGCGTGCACACCTGGTAGGTGAAGGAGTCGGTGCCGGCAAAGCCAGGATTCGGCGTGTAGACATATTGGCCGAACTCGTTCATTGAGACCGTGCCGTGCTGCGGCTGGCTGATCGCCTCGTACGTCGATCCCGCGGGGAAGGAGTCGTTCACGGAGGCGTTGCCGGTGATCGGCACGTTGACGGTCGTGGTGACCGCATCATTGGACACGTCTGGGCCCACCAAGATCGTGACGGTCGCCGCCACGCAGCTACCCGACGCGGGACATGCCGTGTAGGTGAAGTAGTCGAGGCCGGTGAAGCCCTGGGCCGGCGTGTAGGCGTACGTGCCGTTCGGGTTCATCGTCACCGTTCCATTGACCGGATCGGTGGCGCGGGCGAAGGTCGATCCGGCGGGCACCGCATCGTTGGCCGCGGCATTGCCGCTCACCGGTGTGTCCTTAGGCGTCGTGGTCGCGTCGTTGAAAGCCTGCGGCGTCACCGTCAGGTGCACGGTCGTCGATGAGCACAGCTGGTGCGTGTCGCACACCTGGTAGGTGAATGAGTCGATCCCGGTGAACCCGGCGCTGGGGGTGTAGGTGAAGTTGCCCGTGTCATCCATCGTCGCGGTGCCGTTGAGCGGGTTCGACGTCTTCGAGAACGTCGATCCCGGGGGGAACGCGTCGTTGTGCGAGACGTTGCCGCTCACGGGCGTGCCCATCGGCGTCGTGGCCGCGTCATCGACGGCGTTCGGGCCGACGATGATCCGGACGGTAGCCGTGGCGCAGCTCACCGGTGCCGGAGTGCACGCGGTGTAGTTGAAGGAGTCTGTGCCGGTAAATCCTGCAGCCGGGGTGTAGGTGTAGGTGCCGTCGGAATTCACCGTGACCGTGCCATGGGCCGGATCCGTCGCCTTGGTTGCGGTCGATCCCGCGGGCATCGCGTCGTTGATGAGGGCCGCACCGGACACTGACGTGCCATAAGGGGTCGTCTCAGCGTCATCGCGCACGGCGAGGTTCACCACGATGGTGACCTCGGAGGTCGTGCACAGCGGAGGGTTGTCCTGGGTGCATGCCTGGTACGTGAAGGTATCGATGCCCACGAAGTCCGCATTGGGCGTGTAGACGTAGGTGCCGTCATTGCCGACGCTGACCGTGCCGTGGTCGGGCACGTCAACGACCGCGACCACCGCGGTCGCCGGCAGAGAGTCATTCGTGATCCATGAGGCTGTCACCGGCGTATTGACCTGCGTGATACTGCCGTCATTCGCCGACGATGGCGTCACGGTCACGGTCACCGTGTGTGTCTCGCACGCGCCCCCACCCTGGGGGCAGGCCTGATAGGTGAAGGTATCGACGCCGGCAAAGCCCACATTCGGGGTGTAGGTGTAGGTGCCATCCGGGTTCATCTGCGCCGTGCCCCCTGACGGGCCGGTCGCCACGGCGTAGGTCGCTCCCGGCATGCCCTCATTCGTCGACACGTTCCCTGACACCGGCGTGCCCATCGGCGTGAGGGCAACGTCATCCTTGGCCGACCCGGTCACGGTGAGGTAGACGGTCGCGAACGCGCACTGCGGCGGGTTGTCCGGCGAGCACACCTGGTAGGGGAACTGGTCCGGTCCGGTGTACCCGGTATCCGGGGTGTAGGTGTAGGTGCCGTTGGCATTGATGACGACGTTCCCGTGCATCGTCCGATTGCTCGTGCCATCGACGGTCGAGTACGTCGATCCCGCGGGGGCCTTGTCGTTCGCGGTGACGGTCCCCGACACGGGAGTGTCCATCGGGGTGCCGTTCACGTCATCCACGGCCTTCGGCCCCACCACGATCGTGATCGTCGCGGTGTCGCACTGGCTATCCGGCGCGGGCGCGCACACCTGGTAAGTGAAGGAGTCGTCACCGGAAAAGCCCGCGGCCGGCGTGTAGGTGTAAGTGCCATTGGGGTTCATGACCACGCCCCCGTGTCCCGGGACGGACGTGGAGGTGAAGGTCGAATTCGGCGGGTAGGCATCGTTGGTCGCCGCGTCGCCGAACACGGCCGTGGCGTGAGGTGTGGTCACGATGTCGTCATTGGCTTGCGGGGCGATGATCACGGTGACCGTCGCCGCCGCGCACATGATGGGACTTCCCGGACTGCACACCTCATAGGTGAAGGTGTCGGTGCCGGTGTAGCCGGCGGCCGGCGTGTAGCGGTAGGTGCCATCGGGATTGACCACCACCGTGCCGTGGCTCGGAGTGTCGTCGACGGCGAAGGCCGACCCTGGCGGGTAGACGTCGTTCAGCGCAGCGTTGCCGAGGACTGCGGTGTCGATCGAGGTGCCGATGGCGTCGTCGCTGGCGTCGGGCCCGACGAAGACGCCGACGGTCGCCTCGGAGCACAGCGGCGGGTCGTCCGGAGTGCACACCTGGTAGACGAAGGAGTCCAGGCCCGTGAAGCCCGTCGCGGGCGTATAGGTGTAGGTGCCGTCGGCTGCCATGCCGACGGTCCCGTGCGCCGGTCCGCCCGCTGCACCGGGCAGCAGCCCGAAGGTGGATCCCGCCGGGAAGGCATCGTTGTCCGAGGCATCTCCGGTCACCGGGGTCTGGAAGGGTGTTGTCGTCGCGTCATTGGCCGGCTTCGGGCCCATGACCACGCTCACGGTGGCGCTTTGGCACTGCACATTCGGCGCGGGCGTGCACACCTCGTAGGTGAAGGTGTCGACGCCCGTGAAGCCCGGGCTCGGCGTGTAGGTGTACGTGCCGTCGGGGTTCATGGTCACGGTGCCGTGACTGGGTGTGCCGTCGACGATGAACGTCGACCCAGTGGGCATCGTGTCGTTCGCCGCGACACTGCCGGTCACCGGTGTGCCCATGACGGTGGCGATCTCGTCGTCGCGGGCATCCGGGCCGACGACGAGGTTAACCGTCGCGGTGCCGCAGGCGGGTGGAGTGTCCGGCGTGCACGCGGTGTAGGTGAAGGAGTCCGAGCCGGTGTAGCCGGTCGTCGGCGTGTAGGTGTAGGTGCCGTCGGTGTTCATCGTCACCGTGCCGTGCATCGGGTTGCTCGCCTTCGCATACATCGTCCCCATGGGCATGACGTCGTTGGTGGCAGCGTTGGCGGTTACGGTGGTGTTGAAAGGCGTGCCTGCGGCGTCATTGACGACGATGCCATCGATGACGGTGGGTGTGTACCGCGCGTCCGCGGTCTGGCCCAGGGAATCGTCCACCTGATAGCGCACGCCGCTGGCCGCCCCGGCGAACGGTCCGGTGCAGCTGGGATCGGGCACGCCGGCGGCCGAGCAGGGCGCGAAGGAGACGGTGCCGTTGGCTGGATTGATCGAGTAGACACCGTCGTTGGGGGCGACCACGGTCGAGGCGTTGCAGCCGTCGGGCGTCTGGCCGGTGTCGCACAACTTCAGGGTTGACGGCAGCAGGGGATACAGCGGCGACCCCGGAGTGTCGTTGATCAGCACCTTCGCCAACTGGGTCTGCCCGGCCAGGCCGAAGGTCGCGTCATTCGCCCCCACCGGCGTGCCAACCACCGTCGGCGTCACCGTCGAGGTGGCCTTCTTGCCATTGCTGTCAGCGAAGGTGTAGCGCACCGAGGTCGCGGTGCCGGTGTAGCCTGTGATCGGGGTGAAGACGACCTTATTGTTGACCAGCGCGTAGGTTCCCTGCCCGGTGATCGTGACGCTGGTGCGCGTGCACGGCACGGTGTCATCCGTCCCGCACAGGCGCAACGACGAGGCATTGATCGTTGCCCCGACCCCGGGGGAGTCATCGGCCAGCACATCAATGGTCTGGGCGACGTTGAGCACCCCGACGGAGGAATTGGGCTGGGCCACCGGCATGGTCACGTAGAGCGAGTTCACGACTCCCGACGTGCCGGGCACCACGGCCACCTTGTTCGACAACGCCGTTCCCGCCGCTGCGCTCGTCGCCCCGGTGACAGTGCCGGTCGCGCCAGACACGACCGTCGCCGTCGACACCTGCAGGGCCGGTGACTCGTCGGGGAAGGAGACCTCGTAGGTGTTCGGGAGCAGGTTGCCGAAGGAGTAGTTGCCGGTGTTGTCGGTGACGGTGGTCACGGGCTGCCCGGCGTTGGGGGTGCCGGGCGGCCACACCACAGGGTTGCCGTACTGGTCCTTCAGGCTCACGGTCACCCCCGCGACCCCTCCGCCGGCTCCGTCGACAGCGCGACCCGTGATCGCCGACGTGCAGGTCGACAGCGCCGGTGGGGTTATCCGCGTGATCACGGAGTCGTCTCGCATGGGAATGGTGGAGTTGGGGAAGGCAACGTTGCCCGAGCCGGTGATGACTGTGGAGTCATCCGGAAGCGAGTTGATCGGGCCGATGCCGGACGGGCACGGGTACACGGCGACCGGCTTGAGGCACAACTGCGGCAGGTCTCCGATCGCCGTGACTTCGATGGACGCCGACCGCGGAGTGGCCTTGCGCCCGGTGAACGTCACCACGAAGTTCGGGTGCTGACCGGTCTTCGCCACCGGTAGCCGCGACAAGTCCACCATCTGCGCCACCGGCGGCGCTAACGCCCCGAACTTGCCCTGCGACATGGGGATCGGAATGTTCTGCCAGGCGAAACCCGAGTCATCCACGACCGGGACGCCTGAATCATCCAGGACGGTGAGCGTCGCGCTCTTCGCCTGGGCGGTGGGGGAGATCACCTGGGCCGGCTGACCGTTCACGGTGTCGTCGTACGTGCCGATCAGTGGGGAGGTGAGAGTGAAGGTTCCCCACTGCTTCACCCCACTCTCCGATACGCAACCCATGCGTGGCGGCATGACATCGGATTTGAAGGACACCTTCGAAGGTGGGGTAATGCACGCGGATGACCCCGAGATGTCCCACTGCGCGATGATCCCGGAGTCGCTGTTGGTCCAGAAGCACGTGTCGACCTCAGGGTCCTGGGTCACCGTGTAGACAAGTCCGCCACCGACTTTCGGGGTGCTCGTCCAGCCCTCACACCAGGCGCTTGTGGCGACATCCCAGCAGAAGGGACTCGATCCGATGGGCGCGGCCGGCTTGTAGGAATACACCCACAGAACCTTCGTGTCGAAGTACTGCGGCTGATTGGAGTGACTGGCGGCGTACTGGCTAGGGAATCCATAGACCTTGAAGAGCGTCTGCAGGCCGGCGTTGACCGTGGCCGTCGCAGCATCCGCAGGCTTGAAGCAACTGCTGGCAGTGGAATTCAAGGCACCCGTGGGACTCAGGTAGATGCAGATGTCGCCGAAGCCTCCGCTGGCGGTGGGCTGTCGGTACAGGGTGACGAGGTAGTTGCGGGGACCTGCAGCAGGAGTGGCCAGGGCCACCGGGTTGGCCCAGCCAGCACAGGGCGTCAGCGTCGCCGGCTCAAAGCAGCGCATCGAATTGGTGTAGTACGTCTCGCCGACGTAGAGGCGACCGCCGTACGAGGCCAGTCGAGCGTACGTGTACCAGCCATCTTCGGGGGCGAACCGGTAGAGGTTCGGCACGCCGCTCGGATAGCCGGAGGACGTATAGGACAAGAGCGGGGCGGTGCACTTGGCTCCCTTGCCACCGTTCGCACTTGGATCCAGGCACATGATCTTGCCGTCGAACGCCGAGATGGCGAAGAGCTTGCCACCCGAGAAGACGGGCTCGGAGACGCTCGTCCCGCCCAGCCAGAGGGTGTTGGTGTAGCGAATGAACCCACCATTGTCGGTGCACAGCTTGGGGGCGTAGATGTTCGAGATGTCCACGCAACCCATGCCGATGCCCGCATTCGGTTTACCCGCCACGTCTCCGCTGGGAAACCAGATGCGCTTGCTGGCATTGTCGACGTACTGCCCCGAAACTGAGGAAGTTCTCAGACTTCGCGTGCTCACATTGAACGGCCAAGCCGAGCCACAGGTGGCACCCGTGCGCGTGTGGCAATCGATAGCGCCCTTGGTCGCCCCGTCGGAGCCATCGTGGTGGTACATGTTGAAGACGTGGTTCTGGTCGTCGAAGCCGACGTCCCAGCCATCGCCTCCATTGCCGCCTGCAGGGAATATCACCGGAGGCGGGGGCGTCACGGTGGAGTTATTGGCGGCGATCTGGTCACCAGTAGGCGTGGATCCTGCGGACTTGATCGGCCCGGTGGCCTTCACGGCTCGCACCGCGGCCCACTGCGCGGTCGTCGATGGCACGGTGGCCGTGAAATTGACCCCATCGCTCGAGTAGTAGACGGTCCAACCAACAGGAGCAGTGATCTGTGTGACAGACGTGAGCTTCAGTTTCGTCGGGTCGATGAACTGAATGAGCGACTCGCCGGTCGTCGTGCTGTCATCGGCGACCGGCGCGGTGGCGATGAGGTTGACCGTTGCACCATGAGCGACACTGCTCGGAGCGGTGAGTCTCACGTCCAGGATGGCTTGAGCCTGCGCCGGAGAGCTGGCGGCAATGCCAAGCGCGCCGGCGAGCATGGACGCCACCGCAGCGACGGCAGTCGCGCGCAGAGTGGAGCTGGGGAACCCGTGCACGGAACTCCTCACAACCAGGTGTGGTTGTGACCATAGATTCACCTCGTCTCTCTACGAAGAGTTGAAATGTCTCCTCATTGCCCTACACAGGGCTTATGACGTCCCGCAGGTGAGTGACGTCTGAACGCGTGGCAGAATGAATTGGCTGGTCCGCCGGCACGCGGGTGTAGTTCAATGGCAGAACATCAGCTTCCCAAGCTGACAGCGCGGGTTCGATTCCCGTCACCCGCTCTCGTAGAGAGCGCTACTCGTCCGTCACTCAGCGGTCCGTTACGTGGCGCCCTTCACCAATAGAACGTTTGTGAGTAGTGGTACGAGGCCTGATTCGGAGGCGTCACATTGAGGCTGACGAGCACCCGAGACGGAGGAGGAGTAAAGGAGAATCCATAAGGGTTTGATGACGTGATGTAGTCCTGGTACGCGATTCCCGCACACGTGCCCGAGCCTACGCTCGTCGAATTCGTGAGCAAGTATCCATCAGAGCCGCCCCAGCAATTGCCCCCACTCTTATCGTAGATGCGCCCGAGGGGCGCCACTGGGTTCGCTGCGTTGATCCACACCACCATCGTGCCGGTCACGACCGTGTACTGGACACCAAGAACACGCATGCTGTCCCCCTTGCCTGGTGCTCGTGAGATGTTGATGCTCACATCGCTCATCGTGGTTGGAATCGCAGCGCGCGAAGTGAAGTCAAAGCGCACACCCGCATCAGTCATCTTTGGCTTGTCCAGCATGATCAAGGCGTACCCGGGGTCCGCAGACTCGGAATTCCACATCAAAGTCGTGTAGACAGGCGCCTTCGCGTAGCGGAACTTCGTCCACCGATTGGCCAGCTTGCCCGCCGTGAGATCCCCCACTCGCGTGACCTGCCTGCCTCGCGCATCAGGACGCTCACCCATCCACTGACCCGTCGCACCCTCCGGGAGCACCATCCGGTACGCGTGCTTGCCCACCTTGGTGACCGTGGCCGTCGGCGCATCGATGCGGATCACGGCCCGCCCCGAGCCGACGCCCTCGGCCTCGGCAGGTGCGCTGGACATGACCACGGCTGAGGCCACGAGCGCAGCAGTGGTGACGGACACGAGGACCTTCGACATGCGTCTCATGGCCACATGCTGGGGCGCCCCGATGACCGTGTACACCGTGCCACCACGGGTTCGCGCCACGAGGACACTATGACCATGGGTCTTGCCGAGATCACCGAGCCGACCGACCTGTGCTGGCCCGACGGCCGGATGTGTCCCCAGGCGGTCGGATGGACCCGGCGGCCCCTGCATCGATCGAACCTGCTCAGACGGGGGCGGACGAAGCGCTGGGAGTACTGGGGAGTGATGTCGCCCGAGGCCTTCCTCGGCGTCACCGTGAGCGATCTCGACTACGCCGGCCTGTACGCCGTCTACTTCCTCGACGCCTCCCACCGTGAGACCGTGCGCTCCGCGATCGCTCCCCTAGCGCGGCTGAACCTCCCCGACCGCAGCGGCGGCGGTCCGGTGTCGGTGAAGGCGAAGGACCTCGCGATCGAGCTGGTCCCGGACGGCGATCGGCTGTCGCTCGAGGTCCGATCGCCCGGCCTGGAGGCGTCCATCACCGTGACGCGGCCCGACGGACACGAGTCGCTCGGCGTCGTCGTGCCCTGGAGCAGTCGGCGATTGCAATACACGGTGAAGGAGAACACCCTCCCGGCCTCCGGCGAGGTGCGCTGCGACGGCGTGACGACGACGTTCGGCGACGGCTCGTGGGCGACCCTCGACCACGGGCGCGGTGCCTGGCCCTACCGCATCACCTGGAACTGGGGCTCCGGGTCCGGCGTACGCGACGGTCATGTCATCGGCGTGCAGCTCGGCGGAAGCTGGACGGACGGAACCGGCAGCACGGAGAACGCGCTGTGCCTCGACGGACGCGTTCACTACATCCCGCACGATCTCGCATGGACCTACGACCGGCGTGATTGGACGCGCCCCTGGCACATCCGCGATCCTCGCGGCGGTCGAGTCGACGCCACCTTCCACCCCGAGCACGTGCGCGAGGACCGGATCAACCTCGGCAAACTCGCCAACGACACTCACCAGGCGTTCGGCACGTTCGAGGGGACCATGCGCACCGACGACCTCACGCCCGTGGATGTGACGGGAGTCCGCGGCTGGGTCGAGGAGGCGCGCAACCGCTGGTAGCCGCGGTCGCGATGCTCAGGCGCTGACCGCCGGGATGAGTTCCGCGATGTAGCCGTCAGGCCGCACACGAGCTCGAGTCCCCTGCGGCACCGGCCAGTCGCGCACGCCCATAGCCGCGTCGCGGCTCGTGCACGACGTGGAGCGATGGCGCGGGCACCTGCCCGGGCGCAGCGTCGAATGCCGGCAGCAGAGGAGGCCTAACCCGCTCTCACCAACTAAAGATCTGCGCGTACTGGTTGGACGCTTGGCCTGGCGGCGTCACATTGTGGTTGAAGAACACCTCATTCCTCACGGAGTCGAGGCTGATCCCAAAGGCAGGGGGAATGGTCTCGTAGTCGGCATAGGGGATGCCGCCGCACGTCCCTGACCCCACGCTGGTGCTCGATCCGACCTTAGTGCCGGAGGATCCGCCCCAGCAGTCGGTGGACGGGCTGCTGTAGATGCGTCCGAGGACCCTCCCCATCGAATCGAAGCTGATCGCCACCACCATCGTTCCCGTCACGACTGCGGACTGAGGGGCACTGGAACTCCGCGCGCCATCGCCCGACCCGGGAGCGCGGGAGACGTGGAGGCTGACATCGCTCAGCGTGCGAGGAAGATCCGCACGCGAGGTGAAATCGAAGCGCACCCCCTGGTCAGTCACTCTTGGACGGCTCAGCATCACGAGCGCCGCGCCCGGAATGTGCGACCCGTCATCCCATGTCAATGTCGTGTAGACCGGCGCGCTCGAGTAGCGGAACTTCGTCCAGCGCTTGGCGAGCTTCGCCGCCGTGAGATCACCGACGCGGGTGACACGCGTGCCCGCAGCGTTCGGGCGCTCGCCCATCCACTGCCCAGTCGCGCCCTCGGGCAGCAGCATCCGGTACGAGTGCTTGCCGACCTTGACCACCGTCGCCGACGGCGCATCGATGCGTACAACCGCCCGGCCCGACCCGATCCCCTGGGCCTGGGCGGGGGGCCCGGCCGCCACGAGCGCGGATGCGGCTATCGCGAGGGAGGCGAAAACGGACAACACCTTGGGAGCGCGGGTCATGGCGCCACGGTGCCACCCTCCCCTCACCCCCCTGCACCGTGCTACCACGGTCGCGGAGGTCGCCGGCGCTGCCGGGCGGTCATCGTGGAAAGGGGCACCGGTCCTGGATTCCGGGAATGGGACCGGGCCGGGGCGTGGGAGAGTGGAGCCATGACGGCCATCGATGAGAACACCGACCGGCGGATCATCCTGGACCTGGAGCCCGTCGTGACGGTCGAGCTCGAGCGGCATCTCACCATGCACAAGCCCTGGAATCCCCACGACTACGTGCCCTGGGACGAGGGTCGCAACTTCGCCTTCCTGGGCGGCGAGGACTGGTCGCCCGAGCAGCAGCGCTACAGCGATGCCGCCCGCTCGAGCCTCATTGTCAACCTCCTCACCGAGGAC
>JBPCSL010000123.1:0-13784 GCA_051007175.1 Candidatus Nanopelagicales bacterium | reverse complement strand
TCGGCCCCGTTGGACAGGTCCGTGAGGGCGGGGCCGATGAGCTGGACGGCGATGAGGGTGAGGCTGATGGCGAAGACCGCATCGGAGAAGAGGATGACGCGCTCGAAGCCCTGGGTCCCGCGCGCGTAGAACTTCTGCGTCCACGGGTCCGCATCCTCATCGCGGGGCACAGGCTGGTCCTCGCTTGCCTCGTCGAGCATGGCTCGAGGGTAGCCGTGTCAGGCGTCCGTCACGTCGATTCGCACCTCGGTGAGAAGCGTGGGAAGCGACGCCAGGACGTCGCGGGTGGGATCCGGGATGGCCAGGTGGGGCCCGCGTGGCATCGCCGGGAGGGCGCGAAGTCGCGGGTCGGCGAGCAACTGCTCGACGAGCGGCCTGTCACCTCCCGTGACGACGTACTCCACGGGAAGCCGGGGGAGCACGATCTCCGCGACATAGCCGACCGCGGCGTCGACAAGCTCATTGACCTGCTTGTCGCGCCGGCGTGCGAAGCGCTGCTGCGACCAGCCGCCGGCGGCGGTCCGCCCTTGCACGTGGCGCTTGCCGACCTTGCTCGCCTCGAGCGCGCCGTCACTCACGATGGCCGCGGCCATCCCACCGCGGCGGACGAGCACCACCGCGCAGCGCGGCGGGTGCGCGACGTGCGCGAGGAAGTCGTCCACCGTGTTGCCGGAGTCCTGGAACAGGGGGCTGATGAGCGCGCTGGCGCCGTCTGTGCCCGCGAGATGCAGCGCGCCTCCCGAGATGACGGCCTCACTGCCGCCGTGCCGCTCGCCGAATCCGTCGATCCACCGAGCGAGGCGCGCGGCCGGCACCGAGATCGTGCGCGACGGCGTCACCGCGTCACGTGGTGGCGTCGGGATCGGCGCTGCACATCGCGGGGAGTTTCCCCTTCATCGCTCCGCTGATGAAGAGATCCAGGGGAGAGCCCGTGTACGTCCCGGTCACCGGGTTGGTCGCCGCCGAGTTCGGGACCCCAAGGTGGGTCACGTCGGGGAAGTAATCGACTTGGAGGTGTCCGCTGCCATCGCAGTAGGCGTCCTTCATGGAGTGGAAGAACTGGTCCGTGAGACAGTGTGACCCCTGGACCGTGCCCTTGTCGTCCACGCACCAGATGATGCGGTCATTGCGGCCCTGGGCGATGTAGACCGGCACTTTCGTGCCGTCGTTCGCGCGTGGCAGCTTGGGGTAGGGGTTCACGCCGTAGGGCCCCGGCATGTTGAACTGCAGCCAGGCGCACCAGTCCTGGATCGCCGGTGGGAACCGACCGGGATTGGCACAGGTGGCGTCGATGGCGCCGACCCACGTGCCGTTCACCTGGGATCCGCCGAAGGGCGAGTCGAAGAAGCGATACTTATTGGGCATGAGGTAGGGGAGCGCGGCCGCGTAGATGGCGGAACCCCCCGACACATTGAGGCACAGGCCGGCAATGGTCGGGGCCGTGGCTTCGCCGTCGCTGGTGAGCACGTCCTGATAGGAGATGCGGTCGGTGGGTCCTACGGGGAAGGATCCAGACGTAGCGTTCCTCACCTGGCTCCAGCTCGCGGTCACGTAGCTGAAGAGGGCCACTCCGATGGGGAAGGGGACACCGAGTCCGGGTGCGAAGTTGTACATGTCGCGATCCCCGAGGTGATTGCCCATGTAGGAGGCCGGCTGTCCGGGCGAGGTGGTGAACTGCGTGGCGGGTGCCTCGGCGGCGACCCCGGCGAGATTCAGGGTCTGATCGCCTCGGGCCGCCAAGTACCTCTGGGCCAGCTGGCCTGCCCAGATGCTCGAACCCCCGCCTTGGGAATGACCCCACGTCACCAAGGGCAGCGACGCCTTGGCGCCGATGGGGCCGAGCCCGAACTTCGCCGCGTTGCGCGTCAGCGTGCGGGCCGAGTCGATGACGGCCATCCCCTCGGTGACGCCGAGCACGTAGCGTTGCAGGTTGGTGTCGCCGATGCCGGCCGAGGGATAGTCGGTCGCGACGACCGCGTAGCCGTCGGCGAGCATCCCGTAGAGGGCTCCATCGGCCTGGTTGCCGCCCTTGGTCACCGCGCCGATGCCGGACGGCATCGCCCCCACGAACTTGTCGGGAGCATTGCTCGGCTGGCAGTTGGCCTTGAGGCCGACGGTGCCGTGTGCCCACGCGACGACGCCCTTGATGGCCGTGCCAGCCGGGACGGCGATGAGCCCGCATGACGCGACCACGGATCCTGCCTCCCCCGTTGTCGCATACAGGATCCGGAAGAGGCTCCCTGTGGCCAGCCCCGAATCGGCGGTCACGTCCTGGGGATCGGCGAGCAGGTCGCCGGGCGATGTGCCCGTGAGCGCTTGGGCCACGTTGGTGTCGAGGCACACATTGCCCGTGGCCGGGGAGGCCGGCTGGGCCACTGCCGGCACCGTGAGTGCGGCTCCTCCGATGGCGATAGCTGCGGACGTGACGATGGCGATCGCTCGCATGGGGCACCCCGGATTCCGTTGACTTCTCGACGATCGTAGAGGTCCGTGAGGTCACATCGCCTCCTGGTGAGGTGATGTTCCGTGCCGGCATGGATGCGGTAGACATTGGTCCCATGGACGAGGTGACCAATGTCCTGGGCGGTCCTCTGGAGGAGTGCGGCCGGGATCCCCTGACAGGCTTCTATCGCGACGGCTGCTGCTCCACCGGGCCGGACGACCTGGGCTCCCACACGGTGTGCGCCGTCGTCACCGCGGAGTTCCTCGAGCACCAGCGCGCGACCGGCAACGACCTCGTTACGCCGCGCCCCGAGTACCGGTTCCCCGGGCTCAAGCCCGGTGACCGGTGGTGCGTGTGCGCGTCGCGCTGGCGCCACGCCTACGAGGACGGCGCCGCCTCTCCGGTCGTCCTCTCCTCCACCAACGCGGCGGCCCTGCGCATCGTGCCGCTCGAGGCCCTGCGCGAGCACGCGGTCGACGTCCCGGAATCGCCCGCGGGGCTCGACTGACGCGTAGGCTTCGTGGCATGACCGCGACTGCCGACATCGACCTCGATGCCGCGCTCCTCGAGGCGCGTCAGAGGTATGCCGATCGCCGCCCGGTGACGGCCCGCATGCACGCCGAGGCCTGCGAGGTCATGCCCGGTGGCAACACGCGCACCGTGCTCTACCACGGCCCTTTCCCCCTGCGCATGGCGCGCGGTTTCGGATCCCGCCTCATCGATGTCGACGGCCACGAGTACGTCGACATGCTGGGGGAGTACACCGCCGGCCTCTACGGACACAGCCAGGAGGCGATCCTCGACGCGGTGCGCGCTGCCATGGATGACGGGCTCAGCCTCGCCGGGCACAACGCCTACGAGGGCCGGCTCGCGAGGATGCTGGTCGATCGCTACCCGGCGATGGACCTCGTCCGCTTCACCAATTCCGGCACTGAGGCCAACCTCATGGCGGTCTCCCTGGCGCGCGTCGTCACCGGTCGGCCGGCTATCGCCGTGGCGCTCGGGGGCTACCACGGCGGGCTCCTCTACTTCGGAGGCGGCGGCTCGCCCGTCAACGCGCCGTATGACGCTGTCGTCATGGACTACAACGACATCGACGGCTCCCGCGCCCTGCTGCGCGCCAACGCAGACCGGCTGGCCTGCGTCATCGTCGAGCCGGTCATCGGGTCCGGAGGAGTCATCCCGGCCGACCCGGCCTACCTGCGCATGCTGCGCGAGGAGACGACCGGCCTCGGCATCCTGCTCATTCTCGACGAGGTGATGACCTCGCGGCTGTCCCCGCAGGGCGCGGGAGCAGCGTACGGGATCACCGCCGATCTCATGACCGTCGGCAAGTACCTCGGCGGCGGCCTGTCCTTCGGTGCGTTCGGCGGCCGCGCCGACCTCATGCGGCGCTTCGACCCGACGGCGCCCGACGCGCTGCCGCACGCCGGCACCTTCAACAACAACGTGCTCACCATGGCTGCTGGGCTCGCCGGGTTGACCGAGGTGCTCTCCGACGAGCGACTCGATGACCTCAATGCCCGAGGCGACCGGCTGCGCGAGGAGCTGAATCGCGCCGTGCAGCCCTTCGGCTGGATCGCGACCGGGCACGGGTCGATGATCGGCCTGCATCCGGTGCCAGGCCCGGTGGCGTCGCCCTCGGATCTCGCGGATGCCGATGATCGTCTCCGCGAGCTGCTCTTCCTCGACCTGCTCGAGCGTGGCTGGTACATGGCCCGCCGCGGCTTCATGGCGCTGAGCCTGGAGATCACCGATGCCGATGTCGACGGCTTTGTCGAGGCGGTGCGCGACAGCCTTTCCGCGCGAGCCTAGGGCAGCGCCCAGTCCACGGGCTCGGCGCCGAGCTCCTCGAGCAGGGCGTTGGCTCTGCTGAAGGGCCGCGAGCCGAAGAATCCGCGGTCGGCCGACATCGGGCTCGGATGCGCGCTCGCGATCACGGGGGTGTCCTCGAGCAGCGGCGCCAGCGTCTGGGCATCACGACCCCACAGGATGGCCACGAGCGGCTGGTCGGGGCGCTGGACAAGCCCGCGGATGGCCGTGTCAGTGACCTGCTCCCATCCCTGGCCGCGGTGACTGCCGGGCTCGCCGGCGCGCACCGTGAGCACCCGGTTGAGCAGCATGACGCCCGAGGACGTCCAGGGTGAGAGGTCGCCATTCGACGGTCGCGTGACACTCAGGTCGTCGACGAGCTCGCGATGGATGTTCTGCAGGCTGCGGGGGAGCGGACGCGTCTCCGGCGAGACCGCAAACGACAGCCCGATCGCATGTCCCGGGGTCGGATAGGGGTCCTGTCCCACGATGAGCACGCGCACCTCGTCGAGCGGCACCGAGAAGGCGCGCAGGATATGCGCGCCGGAGGGCAGCCAGCGGTGGCCGGCGGCGCTCTCGTCGCGGAGGAACTCGCCGAGCCGCGCGAGGGTGTCGCGCTCGGGATCGAGCACGGGCACCCAGGTGGGATGCACGAGTTCCTCGAGCGGCTGCGCCATGCGGTGACCGTAGGGCCAGCGCCGGTCCTTCGGTACGGTCGGGGGTATGGCGAGCGGATCCCTGCGGCAGAGCCCGGCGTGGTTCGGCTCCGTCATGGCAACGGCCGCCCTCGCGTCGGCCTTCTCCGAGATGTCGGACTACGTCGGCGGCACGGCGTTCGTCATCGCCTCCCAGGTCCTGCTCGTGCTGGCCACGCTGCTGGTGATCTGCCTGACGCCGCTCTACCTGCTGCGCGTGCGCGACCGCCGCGCCTTCGCTGCCGAGATCGGGGATCCCGACAGTGGCGCGATGCTCGCCACCTTCCCCGGTGGGCTGCTGGTCTTCGCGGCGGCGTGGGCCACGGTCGGGTCAAGCTGGGTGGGCGAGTCCTTCGCTCTCACGCTGAGCGCCATCGTCGCCGCGATCGGCGCCGTGCTGGCCCTGGCCCTGAGCATCTCGTGGGCCTCCCTGCAGACGACGGGGAGATTCGACCTCGCCGAGGTCAATGGATGCTGGCTCATCCCGCCGGCCATCAACCTCATCGTGCCGCTGTGCATCGCCCCTCAGATCGCCGCCTACCCCGACCAGGCGGCGTGGCTGCTGGGTGTGGGCATGGCGTTCTACGGCATCGGTGCGCTGCTCTTCATCCCCGTCTTCACGCTCATCGTGGCCCGGCTCTTCCTGCGCGAGCCGCCGCCCAACACGACGATGCCCGCCCTGTGGACCCCCCTGGCCCCCGCGGGGCTCCTCGGGCTCTCCCTGCTGCGCCTGCTGCAGTCCGGCGCCGACGCGGGGATCGTGCCGCAGGAGGCGTTGTTCATCGGCGTCCTGCTGTCGGCCATGGGAGTTGGCCTCGGGCTGTGGTGGGCCGGTTTCGCCTCCCTGCGTCTCCTCCAGGTGCGGCACTCCGGCGGCCTGCCGTTCTCGCCGGGTTGGTGGGGATTCGTCTTCCCGATCGCGGCGCTCGAACTGTCGATGGGCAACCTCGCCGACCTTCTGCTCAACGGCCCGCTCGACGTGGTGGCCTTCGTCGGCTTCGTCTGCCTCCTCATCGCCTGGATCATCGTGGCGTGGCGGACGACCTCCGCCGTGCTGCGCAGCCTGCGTTCTGCGTAGGCTTCCCGCATGGGTCATGACCTCCTGCCGCCGGCGCCCCTGCGCCTCGGCGGGCAGTCCCTGCCGATGGTTGGACCCGTCAGGCTCTATGTCTGCGGGGTCACGCCCTACGACGTCACGCACCTCGGCCATGCGGCGACCTTCGTCTGGGTGGACGCGCTCGTGCGCACTCTCCGCGCGGCGACCCTGCATCCGATCGTCACCCGCAATGTGACCGACGTCGACGACGTCCTCACCGAGGCCGCGACGCGGGCGGGATCGCCCTACGACGAGTACGCCGCCGTCCACCAGTACGCCTTCGACCACGACATGTCGGAGCTGGGGGTACGCCGCCCCGATCACGAGCCGCGCGCCCACCAGCACATCGGCGATGTCGTGCGACTGACCCAGGCGCTGCTGGATCGCGGCGCGGCGTACGAGGTGTCGGGCACGGTCTACTTCCGCGGTGCGGCGGTGCCGACGACGCTCGGGCTCGACGATGAGCGCGCCCGGGCACTCCTCGCGGAGTTCGGCGAGGATCCCGACGATCCCGCGAAGGAGCACCCCTACGACGTGCCCGTGTGGCGCGCATCCGCCGGTGGCGACCCGTCGTGGCCGAGCCCGTGGGGCCCGGGTCGGCCCGGTTGGCATGCCGAGTGCACGTCGATGGTGCTGTCGCTCTACGGATCCAGCCTCGACATCCACGCCGGCGGGGCTGACCTTGCCTTCCCGCACCACGCCTACGAGGCGGCGCAGGCCGAGGCCGCGACGGGCGTGGCGCCGTTCGCGCGCGCATGGATGCGCGTGGGGACCGTCGGGATCGGCGGGCAGAAGATGGCCAAGTCCACCGGCAACCTCGTGCTCGTCGCCGACCTGCTGAAGTCCCACCGCCCGGGCGCGCTGCGCCTGATGATCCTCGACCGCCGCTGGTCGGATGCCTGGGACTACGAGCCCGCGCTCCTGTCGGCAGCGGAAGGCCGGCTCGACGCGCTCTACGCGGCCGCCGGGCGACTCAACGAGGACGAGGAGGCCGGCCGTGAAGTACTGCGGCGGCTTCTCGACGACGTCGACGTCCCCGGGGCCTACGGCGTCGCCGTCGAGTCCGGTGGCCGGGCGGCGCGTGTCCTTGTCCAGGCCCTCGGCCTGGCCTAGTCATGGCCCGCAAGGACGACCGTAGGTCGGAGATCCTCGAGACGGCCTCCGGCCTCTTCGCGCGCAATGGATTCCATGGCGTGTCCATCGACGACCTGGGTGCTGCCGTGGGCCTGAGCGGGCCCGCCCTGTATCGGTACTTCCCCAGCAAGGAAGCGATCCTGTCGGAGATGCTCATCGACATCAGTGAGCGGCTCCTTGAGGGCGGGCGCGAACGCGTGGCGACGGCGAGTGGGCCCGCTCTCCCCGCGCTGGTGGACTTCCACGTCGACTTCGCCCTCGATCACCCCGATCTCATCGACGTGCAGGCCCGCGACCTCGATGCGATGCCGGACACCGAGCGCCGGCTGGTGCGCCGCCTGCAGGCGCAGTACGTCGCCCTGTGGGTTGATGCGCTGGTGGATGAGCGGCCCGGGATCTCGGCGGAGCGCGCGCGTGCCGCGGCCCACGCGGCCTTCGGCCTCATCAACTCCACTCCTCACAGTGCTCGGCTGTCGCGTCCCGAGATGGCCGGGCTGCTGCGCGTGATGGCGCTCTCGGCGCTTGCGGACGCCCCCGCCGTGGAGTAATGTGAACGATCGTTAACAGCGGGAGGAGTCCGATGTACCTGGAGTCGCAGGCCGACCGCTCCCGCTGGGCCGAGCACCAGGCCGCCAACGCCGCGCTCGCTGACGAGCTCGCGGAGCGGCGCGCCCGCGCCGCACGCGGCGGACCTGACGCCGCACGCGAGCGGCACCTCGAGCGGGGCAAGCTCCTGCCGCGCGATCGCGTGGAGACCCTCCTCGACGAGGGGACGGCATTCCTCGAGATCGCCCCGCTGGCGGCCGAGGGCATGTACGACGACGCGGCCCCGGCGGCTGGCCTCATCGCCGGTCTCGGCTACGTGAGCGGCCGCCTGTGCGTCATCCTTGCCAACGACGCGACGGTCAAGGGCGGCACCTACTACCCGATGTCGGTGAAGAAGCACCTGCGCGCGCAGGAGATCGCGCGCGACAACCGACTGCCGTGCCTCTACCTCGTCGACTCCGGCGGTGCGTTCCTGCCCATGCAGGACGAGGTCTTCCCCGACCGCGATCACTTCGGCCGGATCTTCTACAACCAGGCGACCATGTCATCGATGGGCATCCCGCAGATCGCGGCCGTGCTGGGCTCGTGCACCGCGGGCGGCGCCTATGTCCCGGCGATGAGCGACGAGGCCGTCATCGTGCGTGGGCAGGGCACGATCTTCCTGGGCGGCCCCCCGCTGGTGAAGGCCGCGACCGGCGAGGTCGTCACCGCGGAGGAGCTCGGCGGAGGAGACGTGCATGCCCGAATCTCGGGGGTGGCCGACCACCTCGCCGACGACGACGCGCACGCCCTGCGCATCGTCCGGGAGATCGTGGCGACCCTCCCGCCCGCTCCGGCTGCTCCGTGGGAGGTGCTGCCGACCGTTGATCCGGTGTACCCCGCCGACGATCTGCTCGGCATCGTGCCGCCCGACACGCGCACGCCGTACGACGTGCGGGAGGTCATCGCCCGCCTCGTCGACGGCAGCGAGTTCACCGAGTTCAAGGCGGAGTTCGGCACCACGCTCGTCACGGGCTTCGCGCGCATCCACGGCCATCCGGTTGGGATCGTCGCCAACAACGGCATCCTCTTCTCGGAGTCGGCGCAGAAGGGCGCCCACTTCATCGAGCTCTGCGACCAGCGGCGCATCCCCCTGGTCTTCCTCCAGAACATCACCGGCTTCATGGTGGGCCGCGACTACGAGGCCGGCGGCATCGCCAAGCACGGCGCCAAGATGGTGACGGCCGTCGCCTGCGCTCGGGTGCCGAAGTTCACGGTCGTCATCGGCGGATCCTTCGGGGCCGGCAACTACTCCATGTGCGGCCGCGCCTACTCGCCCCGCTTCCTGTGGATGTGGCCCAACGCCCGCATCTCGGTCATGGGCGGCGACCAGGCCGCGGCCGTGCTCGCGACCGTACGTCGCGATCAGCGCGAGGCGCGCGGCGAGGAGTTCACGGCGGAGGAGGAGGCGGAGTACGTCGCGCCGATCCGCGCGCAGTACGAGGCACAGGGCAGCCCCTACTACTCCACGGCCCGGCTGTGGGACGACGGCGTCATCGACCCGCGGGAAACCCGGCGCGTCCTCGGCCTTGCCCTCGCCGCGGCCGCCCACGCCCCGCTGGAGCCGGTGTCCTACGGCGTCTTCCGGATGTGACCGTGTTCGACACCGTCCTGGTCGCCAATCGCGGCGAGATCGCTGCGCGCATCATCGGCACCCTTCGTCGCATGGGCATCGAGTCGGTGGCCGTTTACACCGAGGCGGATGCCGACGCGCCGTTCGTCCGCCTCGCCGACCGGGCCGTGTGCCTCGGGTCAGCCCAGGGCTACCTCGATGTCGACGCCGTGGTGGAAGCCGCACGGGCCACGGGGTGCCAGGCGCTGCACCCGGGCTACGGTTTCCTCTCGGAGAACCCTGCCCTCGCGCGCGCCTGCGCTGATGCGGGCATCGCCTTCATCGGTCCGCCCGTGGAGATCCTCGAGACGATGGGCGACAAGATCTCGGCGAAGGGCACGGCGATCGCCGCCGGCGTGCCGGTGGTGCCGGGCCGTCATGACGCGGGCATGGACGACGACGCGCTCGCGCAGGCCATCCGCGACGTGGGCCTGCCCGCCCTGCTCAAGCCCTCGGCGGGCGGCGGGGGCAAGGGCATGGTCATCGTTCGCGGCGAGGCCGACATCGCGGAGGCCATCTCGAGTGCCCGACGGGTCGCGCGCTCGGCCTTCGGCGACGACACGCTGCTCGTGGAGCGCTATGTCGAGCGACCGCGCCACATCGAGGTGCAGATCCTCGCCGATCAGCACGGCCATGTCGTCCATCTCGGCGAGCGCGAGTGCAGCCTCCAGCGGCGCCATCAGAAGGTCATCGAGGAGTCCCCGTCGCCGTTCCTCGACGAGGCGGTCCGCGCTCGGCTGTGCGCGTCGGCTGTGCGGCTTGCCCGTGAGGTGGGGTACGTCGGGGCCGGCACGGTCGAGTACGTCGTCGCGGGCGACGATCCGGAGTCCTTCGCGTTCCTCGAGATGAACGCCCGCCTCCAGGTGGAGCACCCGGTCACCGAGGCTGTCACCTTCCTGGAGGGAAGCGGGCACGGCGATGGGCGTGGGGGGCTTGACCTCGTCGAGTGGCAGATGCGCATCGCGGCGGGGGAGTCGCTGGACTTCGACCAGGACGACGTACGCCGTGACGGCCATGCGGTCGAGGCCCGCATCTACGCGGAGGATCCCGCGACGGGCTTCCTGCCCACGGGAGGGCGCCTGCTCGCGTGGGCTGTCTCTCCGATGGTGCGCTCGGATGCGGGGGTGGCGACCGGCACGGTGGTCGGGTCCGCCTACGACCCCATGCTGGCCAAGGTCATCGCGCAGGGAGACACGCGCGCCGAGGCCATCGCCGTCCTGCGGCAGGCCCTCGACGGCACCGTTGCCCTGGGAGTCACCACCAATATCGCCTTCCTCGGCGACCTCCTGGACGATCCCGCGGTGATCGAAGGCGACCTCGACACGACCCTCGTCGACCGGTTCGCGGCACGGTGGTCCCCGCCGGTGCGCGATGTGCGGATGCTGGCCGCGCTCGCGAGCCGCCCGGTTCGGAGCGATGACCCGTTCCATCAGGGTGACTCGTGGAGGCTGGGTGGCCCTGCACCACTGCGCCTCGACGTCGACGGCGAGGACATCGAGGTGCCCCGGGATGCCGAGCTGCCGGCCGACGTCACTGCCGTTCGCGACGGGGAGTGGCTCTGGCTCCACGCCCCCGGCCTGGGCAACCGTCGCGCCCACGTCACGCGGCCCATCGATCGGCGCCTGAGGTCCCACGCGAGCGGCGATGCGAACCGCGAGTCCCTGGCGCGCAGCCCCATGCCCGGGAGCGTCGTCTCCGTCGCGGTGGTCGAGGGCGACCGCGTGGCCGAGGGTGATGTGCTCGCGGTCGTGGAGGCCATGAAGATGGAGCACGCCGTACGCGCGGCTGCCCCGGGTGTCGTCCGCACCGTTCATGTCGCCGTGGGCGACCAAGTCCGCCTCGACGAGGCCCTCGTCGCTGTCGATCACCCGGAGGAGTAGATGGATCACCGCCTGTCCCAGGACTACGTGGACCTCAGGACGACCGTCGAGGCATTCGCCCGCGACGTCATCGCCCCCGTCATCGCGGAGCACTACGAGGCCCACACGTTCCCCTACGAGATCGTGCGGCAGATGGGCGAGATGGGCCTCTTCGGCCTGCCCTTCCCCGAGGAGTACGGCGGCATGGGCGGGGACTACTTCGCGCTGTGCATCGCCCTCGAGGAGATCGCCCGCGTTGACTCGTCGGTGGCCATCACGCTGGAGGCGGGAGTCAGCCTCGGCGCCATGCCGATCTACCGCTTCGGCACGGAAGAGCAGAAGCGGCAGTGGCTGCCGCAGCTCGTCTCGGGCGAGCTGCTCGGGGCCTTCGGACTCACCGAGCCCGGCGGCGGCACCGATGCGGGAGCGGCGCGCACCACAGCCCGCCTCGACGGGGACGAGTGGGTCATCAATGGCACGAAGGCCTTCATCACCAACTCCGGCACCGACATCACCGGCTTCGTGGCGGTGCTCGCCATCACGGGCGCGGACGAGTCCGGCAAGAAGGAGCTGTCCACAATCATCGTGCCGTCAGGGACGCCGGGCCTCACCGTATCCGCGCCCTACTCCAAGGTCGGCTGGAATGCCTCCGACACCCACGAGCTGGGCTTCGTCGACTGTCGCGTCCCTGCGGGCAATCTGCTCGGCACGCGCGGCAAGGGATACGCGCAGTTCCTGCAGACCCTCGACGAGGGCCGCATCGCCATCGCGGCGCTCTCGGTGGGCCTCGCCCAGGGGTGCATCGACGAGTCGGTGCGCTACCTGCACGAGCGGCATGCCTTCGGCAAGCCTCTCTCGGCGTACCAGTCACTGGACTTCATGGTGGCCGACATGGAGGTGCGCGCCCACACCGCGCGCCTGGCCTACTACGACGCAGGATCGCGCATGCTCGCGGGCGAGCCCTTCAAGAAGCAGGCGGCGGTCGCCAAACTGCATGCCTCGGATGCCGCGGTCGAAAATGCGCGCTGGGCGACGCAGATCTTCGGCGGCTATGGCTTCATGAACGAGTACCCGGTGGCGCGTTTCTGGCGCGATGCCAAGGTCCTGGAGATCGGCGAGGGAACCAACGAGGTGCAGCGCATGCTCATCGCGCGGGAGCTCGGACTGACCCGCTAGCCACCTCACCCATTTCTTAAGGGATGCTTACGGCCCTTCGCCGCTGGTATGTTCGTCAGACTTTCAACGAGTTCGGGACAGGCACGCTCATGGTCTTCCCTCGTGGCCCGGGAATGCGTCCCGAGTAGATGGGGGGACGTGTGTCGGGAAAGGATCCCCCTCCCCGATTGGTGTCGGCCGGGGACTGTGAGCTTGAGATCAACTTCGCCTCCCGCACCGTGCTGGTCGATGGCGAGGAGGTGAGCCTCACGCCGACCGAGTACGACGTTCTTGCCTATCTGGCATCGCGGTGGGGAACTGTCGTCCGAATCGAGGATCTCATCGAGGCAGTGTGGGGGAATTGGTACGGGCAACGCGGCCACGTCGGCGTCCACATTCACCGCCTGCGCAGGAAGCTCGGCCCCTGTGGCGAGCTCATACGCACGAAGAGGTCCATCGGCTACATGCTCGTGAAGCCACTTCCCGTGGTTGGCCCCTCGGCCATAGATCTCGACTGGACGTCGACTGCGCTCCTCGACATCCTCGAGAGGGACGGCATAGCCCGGGGTGTGGTCTGGCTCGTGGTGGACCGCGAGCGCTGCATCATGTGGGTGTCGGCCTCCGTCGAGCCTCTCCTCGGGTGGGGAGTCGACGAGGCACTCGGGAAAGAGCCTTTGGGTCTCTTCGGCGAAGTTGCTACTCGGGAACGCCCGGAACTCTTCCCCGCAGAAGGGGGCGACTCCTCGGTCCGCCTCTCCCTCCTACGTCACCACCCCTCGGGAGATGTCTTGACCGTCCACGTGACCGCACATGTGGTGACCGATGCCACGGGCGTTCGCCTTGGCGGAATTGCCGAGTTGCGTCCCGACGCCCTGAGTGCGAGCCCGTCTGTACTCCTGACCTTCGACCCGGAGTCTGTCCTCCTTGACGTGAGCCCGCTGGTCCCGTTCCTCGGCTGGGTCCCCGGGGACGTCATCGGTCGCTACTTCAGCCTCGCGGGAATCGACGCCGATATGTCGCGTCGGACCTTAGAGGCCATCGCCTCGGCCGGGCTGACCGAAGTCGATGGGATCGTGTGGGCGGTCGGTGCAGACGGGGAGGTGACGCTCATGCGGTCCCTCACGCGGTTGGCCTTCTCGGAGGGGCGCATGACGGGCTACAGCGGGCAGGTCACTCCGGCGTGAGGCCCATGGGTCGGCATACCTGTCAGTCGAGCAGGCCGGCCTTGCGCAGCCCAGCCCAGGCGAGGGGCAGCAGCCCGGCGGCCAGGGCGATCTTGATGGCATCGCCCAGAAGGAACGGCGCGACGCCGAGCTCGAGCGCCTTCGCCCAGGTGACGTCGATCGCGAACTTCAGCCAGGTGACGCCGACGGCGTAGATGACGAGGTTGCCG
>JBPCSL010000122.1:0-11444 GCA_051007175.1 Candidatus Nanopelagicales bacterium | reverse complement strand
CGCGGCGCGCAGGATGTCGAGATCGCGGGCCGTGTCGCGCGTGCTCACGTGCCCGACCATCTCCGGCGAGCGCTCTTCGCAGGCCGTGCCGAAGCGCGCGGCGAGTGTCGCGAACTGTCGCTGCTCCGCGGGTGTGTCCGGCGTGGCGTCGGCGGTGAACCAGGGCTGGAGCTCGCGCTGGTTGAGGCAGCGCATCCGCTCGCTCTGCCCGACGCCGCGGGGATCGAAGCCGACCTGGTCGTAGGAGGCCGCCACGGACGCGGGGAGAGACCAGCCCAGGGCCCCTGCATAGTCGAGACCGGGCACTCAAGGCCCCCCGGGATTGGCGAGGAGAGAGCCCATGCGCGTGCCGGTGGCACGGATCCGGGTGATCGCGAGGGAGATCGTCGCGCCGCCCGGATTGGCGTAGTCGAGCGGCACGGTGAGGCGGGCGCACTCGCTGGAGCCGAAGCAGGCTCGCCAGTCGAGGACCTGATCCTGGAAGGAGGCGAGCTCGTTCGCGGGCCTGGCCGAGACGTCCGGGGCGGCCGAGGCCGTGGCCGGCAGGGCCGCGAGCGCTGCGGCGGCTGCCGCGAGGACGAGCCGCTGCATGCCATGAACGTAGCGCGGCGAGGGTCGGGAGGGGGGGGTCGAGGCCGGGCAGACCTGCGAGGGGTGACCTCGCTCGGGCCGTGGGAGACTAGGCCCTTGTGGCGCTTCCCCAGGGTCGCCCAGAGACGAGGCACAGATGACGGGCTCCACCGCCGGCAACTCGACGTACCGCTTCACCGACACGGCCATCCTGTCGGTCGCGATCGCCGATGCGCCGATCGTCATGACCTCGGCCGCGATCGACGAGGCGCTCGCGGAGACCTACGCGCGGCTCGACATCCGGCCCGGCCTCCTCGAGGGCCTCGCGGGGATCCGCGAGCGGCGCTGGTGGCCCGAGGACGTCACCTTCGCCGATGCCGCCGCGATGGCGGGGGCGAAGGCCATCGCCGATGCCGGCATCGATCCGGGTCGCTTCGGCCTCCTCATCGACACGTCCGTATCGCGCGCGCACCTCGAGCCGTCCGCGGCCGTCGACGTCCACCATCAGCTCGGCATGCCCTCCGGATGCCTCAACTTCGACCTCTCCAACGCCTGCCTCGGGTTCGTCAACGGCATGCAGCTCGCCGGCATGATGATCGACGCGGGACAGATCGACTATGCGGTCATCGTCGACGGAGAGGGCTCGCGCGAGCTGCAGGAGCGCACCATCGCGCGACTGCAGGGCCCGGACTCGACGACGGAGGACGTCTTCCAGGACTTCGCCTCGCTCACCCTCGGGTCCGGTGGCGCCGCCATGGTGCTCGGCCGCGCCAGCGATCACCCCGAGGGGCATCGCCTCGTCGGGGGAGTGGCACGCGCGGCCACTCAGCACCATCGCATCTGCGTGGGCGATATGCACCGCATGCGCACCGACTCTCGCGCCCTGCTCGAGGCGGGCCTGCAGCTGTCGGTCGAGCTGTGGAGCGAGGCGAAAGAGCACTTCGACTGGTCCGACCTCGACTGCTACGTCATCCACCAGGTCTCCAACGTCCACACCCAGGCCATCACCAGCGCCCTCGGCATCGATCCCGCGCGCGCTCCGCTCACCTTCCCCGACCACGGCAATATCGGCCCGGCGTCCATCCCCTTCACGCTGGCCCTGCAGGTCGACGACCTGCGCGCGGGACAGCGCGTGGGCTGCCTCGGCATCGGATCGGGGCTCAACGCCTCGGTCATCGAGATCGCCTGGTAGCCGACGCTCGTGTCGGCACCCGCCACCCTCCCGCCCTCGAGCCTGCCCGGGCTCGACCCGTCCTGGTCGCGTCTCGTCGACGTCCCCGGCCATGGGACCTTCCACGTCCTCGAGCGGCCCGCGACGGCTGCGCCGTCGCTCACCGTCCTCGCGGTGCACGGCAATCCCACCTGGTCCTACCTGTGGCGTCGGCTGCTCGCCTCGGCGCCGCCGGACTGGCGCGTCATCGCCGTCGACCACATCGGCATGGGCTTCTCCGAGCGCGTCGACGAGACCCGGCGCCTCGCGGATCGGATCGCCGACCTATCGGCCCTCACCGATGAGCTCGGCGTGAGCGGTTCCGTCGTCACCGTCGCCCACGACTGGGGCGGGCCCATCTCCTTGGGCTGGGCGCTGGCCCATCGCGAGCAGCTACGCGGCGTCGTGCTCACGAATACGGCGGTCCATCAGCCCGCCGGCGCGCCAGCCCCCACCCTCATCCGGATGGCACGCTTCCGCCCGCTGCTGCGGGGCGTGACGGAGCGGACGCCGACGTTCCTGCGCGGTACGACGTTCCTCTCGAAGGGCATGCCGGCGGAGATCATCGCCGCGTTCCGCGCTCCCTATCCCGATGCGGCCTCGCGCAAGGCCATCGGCGACTTCGTCGCGGATATCCCGCTCGAGTCATCGCACCCGAGCGCCACGACTCTCGACGGCATCGCCGAGGGGACCCGCGACCTGGATGTCCCCGTCTTCCTCGCGTGGGGATCCGACGACCCGGTGTTCTCCGATCGCTACCTGCGCGACCTCGTGGAGCGCATGCCGCATGCCGACGTCCACCGCTATGAGCGCGCACGTCACCTGGTGACCGAGGATGCCCCGACGTGCATCGCCGACATCGTCTCCTGGATCTCGCACCTCGATGAGCCCGTGACCGGAGCTACCGCTTCGGAGTCGATGACCAACACCATGTGGTCGGCACTCGACGCCCGTAGGACCGACACCTCCGTCGCCCTGGCCGACATGCGATCGGGCCTGCGCGTGACCTGGTCGGTGCTCGCGGCGCGGACCCGCGAGATTGCTGCCGGCCTGCGCGACATGGGCGTGCAACCGGGGGATCGCATCGCCATGCTCGTGCCGCCCGGCCCCGACCTCGTCGCCTCGGTCTACGCCACCTGGCAGATCGGCGCGATCGCGGTGGCGGCCGATTCGGGTCTCGGCGTCCGCGGCATGCGGCGTGCTCTGCGCGCCGCCGAGCCGCAGCACGTGATCGGGATCCCCGCGGGCCTCGGCCTCGCGCGCACGATCGGGCTGCCCGGCCTGCGCATCCTCGTCGGGCGATCCGGCCCGGCCACGCGCATCCTCGGTGCCGACGCGACGCTGTCCGAGGTTGCCCGCCGCGGGCGCGCCGCGCCGACGGCGTCTGTTGATCAGCCGATCCGCGCCGGCGACGACGCGATCGTCGTCTTCACGTCGGGCGCCACCGGCCCCGCGAAGGGCGTGGTCTATACCCACGGGCGCCTGTGCGCGCTGCGCGATGCGCTGCGCTCCGCCTATGGCATCACGGAGGCGGACGCGCTCGTCGCGGCGTTCGCGCCCTGGGCGGTCCTCGGCCCTGCACTCGGCATCGCGTCGGCGATCCCCGACATGGATCCCACCGATGCGAGCACTCTCACCGGCGAGGCCACGGCCGCCGCGGTCGACGCGGTCGGCGGCACGCTCATGTGGACCTCGCCCACGGGCCTGCGCGCGATCGTGTCCACGTCGGATCACCTCTCCGGGATGCCCCTGCGGCTCGTCCTCGTCGCCGGAGCGCCCGTGCCCCCGGACCTCCTGGCGGAGGCGATGCGACTGCTTCCGGGGACGACGTTCACGACTCCCTATGGCATGACGGAGGCGCTCCCGCTCACCGAGGTGGGAGCCGAGGAGCTCCGCGAGTCGCTCGGCAATGGCGTCCTCGTCGGCCGGCCGCTCGTCGGGGTGGATATCGCCATCGCGCCCCTGGATTCCGAGGGCCAGCCCGCGGCGGAGATCGGCACGGTGCCCGGGGTCACCGGAGAGATCGTGGTGCGCTCCGCCTGGATGCGCGATCGCTACGACCGACGGTGGGCGACGCAGCGTCACGCGGACTCCCCGGCCGGCTGGCATCGCACCGGTGACGTGGGCCATCTCGATGATCAGGGCCGCCTGTGGGTGGAGGGCCGCCTCGTCCACGTGCTCGTCACCGAGCAGGGGCCGGTGACGCCCGTCGCCACCGAGCTCGTCGCGCAGCGCGCCGCCGGGACAGCGCTGGCCGCGCTCGTGGGCATCGGGCCGCGGGGGGTCCAGCAGCCAGTGATCGCGCTGCTCGCACCCGGCCCCGACATGGGACTGGCCGATATCGACGTGACGATGACGGTGCGCGACGCGGTGCGCGCCGAGACCGGCCTCGACGTCGTGGCGGTGCTCACGATGAAGTCACTGCCGGTTGACGTGCGGCATCGCTCGAAGATCGATCGCACCCGCATCGCGCGCGAGGCCGCCGCCTTCCTGTCAGGGGATGCCTCCGATGGGTGAGCGCGTCCTCGTCACCGGGGGGACCGGCGTCGTGGGCGGTGCGGCGGCGCGGGCCCTGCGCGCGGCCGGGTGGGAGGTCGTCTCCCTGCAGCGCGGGCCCCTGTCCCCGGACCTCGCCGCGCTCGGGGTCATCGAGGCGCGCGGCGACGTGACCAACGCCGCATCTGTCGCGCAGGCCCTGCAGGGCATCGAGGCCGTCGTGCATGCGGCGGCCCGCGTCGACATCACCGGCCCATGGGAGGACTTCGAGCGCATCAACGTCGGGGGGACCCGCACGGTGCTGGCGGCCGCCGAGGGCGCGGGCGTGAGGCGATTCGTCTTCGTATCCTCGCCGTCGGTGGCCCATGCCGGCCGTCCGCTCGTGGGGGCGGGGGCCGATCCCGCCGACCCCGACTCGGCACGCAGCTCCTATGCGCGCAGCAAGGCGATGGCGGAGTTGCTGGCACTGGCGGCCGATCGGCCCGGCTTCGCGGTCACGGCAATCCGGCCCCATCTGGTGTGGGGTCCTGGCGACACGCAGCTCACCGGGCGCATCATCGAGCGGGCGCGTGCGGGGCGGCTCGTGCTCATTGGGTCCGGTGCCGCGCTCATCGACACGACGTACATCGACAATGCCGGCGAGGCACTGGCCGCGGCGGTGTCACGCGCTGCCGACGAGGCCGTGCACGGACGCGCCTTCGTCGTATCTAACGGCGAGCCGCGCACGGTGGCGGAGATGCTCACGCGCATCGCGCGCGCGGGCGGGGCGCCAGGACCGAGTCGGTCGGTGCCCTATCCCATCGCCCGGGCCGGGGGACGGGTGCTCGAGGGCTACTGGGGCCGGGCCGGCCGCGAGGGGGATCCCCCGGTCACGGCATTCCTCGCCGAGCAGCTGGCCACCGCCCACTGGTTCGACCAGCGACAGACGCGGCAGGCCCTGGGGTGGTCCCCCCGGGTGAGCCTCGACGAGGGCTTCCGGCTGCTGGCCCTCGGCGCGCCTGCGGGGGCGTGAGCCCCACCGGGTCTATAACAAGAAGAGGCTCCCCCAAGTATGAGTTGGGGGAGCCTCTTCGCAGATCCGTCCGGTGCCGGCCGCCCTTGCGGGCGAGCACTCCGGGGGCGTCTCCCCATGTGCCCGTCGCACCCGTTGCCGGGGCGCCGCCGATCCGTTGCCAGATCTCGAGTTTCCCGTCTGGACGACCCCGCAGACACGCGGGGCCGGGAGTTTCCTCCTCCTCGCCTTGCGGCTCGGAACCTTTTCGGTGACCCGATCGCCCGGTTTCCCGTGCGATAGGACAGTTCTAGTCGCTGCCCGCAAGCGGCACAAGGGTGTGTCGGCAGAAATCTCAGTTTCTTTAGCACCAGTGATGACATGTCATCCGTTGAGTCACGATCGTCACATCCGTGTCATCGAACAGGGCCTGACCGGGTGCCCTGGACGCCTCGGGGAGCGTGCCGACGTACCCTCGATGAATGGCTTCCGTCGTCTACCTCCACGGCATGGGGGGTGCGCGCCCGCATTGGGCCGACCCGCTGCAGCTGCCGGAGGGGATCGCGTGCGTCGCTCCGCAGTATGCCGACCTCATCGACCACGGCAGCGATGTCTATGCGCGGCCCCCGTCGATCGTGGCGGAGGAGTCCACGGCATCCGAGCGCGCGGCCTACGTCGATCGGCAGCGGGAGCTCGTGCGCGAGCTCGAGGCCCGCGGCGAGGCCATTCCGCGTGGCACGGCGTGGCCGTCGTTCCTGCCTCACCCGGCTCGACTTCCGGATCGCCTGCCGCTGCCGCGAGTGCTGCGCTCATCGATCTTCGGCGTCGACCAGGTAGGCCGCTACCTCGATGATGAAGGGCGTCGCGCCGCAATCCTCCTGCGCGTGCGCGCCGCCCTCGACGCGGCCGAGCCCCCAGTCGTCGTCATCGCCCACTCGCTGGGTTCGGTGGTGATGGTCGACCTGCTCGCCGACTTGCCGCGCGACATCGCCCTCCTGGTCACCGTGGGCAGCCCTCTGGGACACGAGGCGGTCGGCCGGTCCATCAGCGGCAGCCCTTTTCCCTACGGCCGCGTCGGCGGCTGGGTCAACGTGGTGCACCTGCTCGACCCCGTGCCCTTCGGCCGCGGGCTCGCCGACCGATTCCCTGCCGCGCACGACCTCTATCTCCCGGTGACGGCGGGCCTCGGGCCCGGGTCGATCCTCACCGGCATTGCCCGAGCGGCCACCGCCCATCTCGATACGACGTACCTCGCAAGCGACACCGTGCGCGCCGCGGTGCGCTACGGCCTTGGCAGCATGGCGGAGTCGTCGTGATGCCGTGGCGCACGTACGCCGACCCCGTCGTGCTCGACCCGACCCAGTCGGCGAAGGAGCGGCGCGACACCGGGCGCGCGCTGCGCGACGAGCGTCCCTTCGCGGCCGCGCTGGCATCCCCGGAGTCGATGTCGGTGACGGGCATCGTGGTCCCGCTCGTCGCGGCGACGCCCGACTCCTTCGGACCTGTCGACACGGGCTTCGGCACGGCCGTGCTCGATGTGCTCGATGTCGACGACGCGCTCCCCGGTCCGTGGGAGTGGGACCTGCTCCTCCTGGCGCGCGGACTGAAGGGAGTCCCGGCGGTGCGCGCTCTCGCCGAGGGCTACCAGGCCGGAGTGGCCGTCATCGCGGGAAAGCCGCTGCACGCGGCCCGCGGCGAGGCGGCCGACCTCGGCGGCCGGCTGGCGCGGGGGCTGCGGGGCGACAGCGCCTCGGGGGCCGAAGCACTGCTCGTCGCGAGCGGTCCCCGGCTGCGTCCCGGTCGGGTGGCTCAGCGGTGGGGCGTCCCCGTCGCGGCACCGCTGGGCGACGTGACCCGGGAGCTCGCGCAGTACCGCGAGTCGGTGAGCGAGCCCGTCGCCGCCCTGCTGGCCCACTACCGGGTGGTGGATGCCCTCGCGGCCGAGGACGGGCGACTCATGGCGCTCCTGGCACACGGCTCGGCGCCGCACCGCGACGTGATCCTGCTCGAGGCGACGGCGGTCGGGCCTTCACCGCTGGAGCCGCTGGTCGGGGTGTGGCGCGAGGGCTCGGACATCCAGCGCGTGCTGCTCGCGCGGGAGAGCCTCCCGCTGATGCCGCGGGCCATGCAGGGCTGGTCCACGAGTCCCGACGGAGCGGTCGCGCGCGTATGGGCCCGTGCACGCGCACTGCCGGGGAGTGCGCCCGACCTCGGTGGGCGCCGCAAGCGCGCGGCCGCGATGGGCACCGTCCTCGGCCTCGTCCACGCGACGGGCGGCGATGCCAACGCCCTGCACGGCTACATCGGGCGCTCAGGGCGCTTCGCTGACGCCCTCGTCGACGCCGTGACCTAGGCGCGCGAGATCACGAAGGCATCCATGCCCCACGCGATGGTGAGGTGGGCCACCACGCCCGCGGCGATGGAGCGGACTCGCAGCGCGACGTAGCCCAGGACGAGACCGCCAACGAGGCTGGACGCGCACTCGGGCATCGGCTTCCCGAGGTGCAGCAGGCAGTAGGCAAAGGCCATGGCGGGGATCGCATGAATGCCGAGCACGGGATAGCCAGCGAAGACCAGGAACCCGCGGAAGAAGAACTCCAGGGCGACGAAGGTCGCGCCGTAGAGCGCCTCGAAGGCCAGGAGCTTCCCGATCGCGCCGTCGCCGCCGTGGGCGTAGTCGTAGAACGGGTAGACGGCCTGGAAGCGCTCGTCGGCCGAGACGAGCCAGACGAGCACGATCATCACGGGCGCGATGAGCGCGATGACGACGCCCTCCGAGCGCACGAATCCGAGCGACAGCCCGTAGCTGCGCACCCGCTGCCGGGCGATCGCGGCGTACAGGACGGGGATGGAGACGTAGATGAGGATGCTCGAACCAGCCCACCACGCGGAGTTGGCGAACGAGATGTCCGACAGGTCGCTCCCCGTGAAGGGCGCGAGCTGGGAGACGTAGAGCAGGAGCGCCGGACCCGCCCACAGGCACCCCAGGAGGAGCCAGGAGCGCCCGGCCAGGAGGAATCGGCCGCGAGCCGCGTGGCCGCGGCGTACGCGCACGACGGCCACGAGGGCCGCCGCGGCCGCGGGCAGGGAGAAGAGCGCGAGGCCGTGCAGGAGGCTGCCGTGGCGCCACTGCTCGACGGGGAACTCCTCGAAGGAGACCCACACGCAGGCGAGTGCGGCTCCCGCGAAGGCGAGCATGACCAGCGCAGCCTGCGTCCCGTGGACACGGCGTACCCAGGCGGCGATGACGACGACGGCGAGCGCGGCGATGACCATCACCTGCCAGGCCGCGAGCACCGCCCGACCATATCCGCGAGGGCGCGCGGGAGCCGGCGCCTGGCTACGCTCCCGACATGGAGTCGAGGTTCGACGCGCTGCTGCCGGGACTCCCCGGGGAGGATGTGCGCCGCCTGGAGATGCTGCCGTGCCTCGTCGGAACGACGTCCCTGGAGTCGCTGCCGGGAGGGATCACCAACCGCAACTACAAGGCGACCACGCCGACCGGGACATTCGTCGTGCGCCTGAGCGAGGCGGAGTCCTCGGTCCTCGCCATCGATCGCGTCCACGAGCACCGCAACTCCCTGGCGGCTGCGTTCGCCGGGGCGGGCGCCCCGGTCGTCGACTTCGTCGCCGGAGAGGGCGTGCTCGTCGTGGGCTTCCTCGAGGGAGTCACCTGGGCCGAGGAAGACGTGCGCCGTCCGGAGAACCTTCCGCGGGCTGCGGAGGCCTGCCGGCGCCTTCACGCGGGGCCGCGCTTCGCCGGGGACTTCAACATGTTCGACATCCAGGCGCGCTACCTGCAGGTCTGCCGCGAGCGGGGCTACCGCCTCCCCGATCGCTATGAGGAGTTCCTGCCGGTCGTCCACCGGCTGCGCGCGGCCATGTCGGTTGTCCCTGAGCCCACGGTGCCGTGCAACAACGACCTGCTCGCCCGCAACTTCATCGACTCCGGTGACCGGGTGTGGATCATCGACTACGAGTACGCCGGCAACAACGAGGCGAGCTTCGAGATCGGCAATGTGTGGAGCGAGTCGACGCTGCCCCTTGAGCTGCTCGAACCCCTCGTGGACGCCTACTGGGGGCACCACGACCCGGCCAAGGTGGCCCGAGCCCGGCTGTGGGCCCTCATGTCCCAGTACGGCTGGACCCTGTGGGCCTCCATCCAGGACGCCATCAGCCCCATTGACTTCGATTTCTGGGGGTGGGGGATGGAGAAGTACGACCGGGCCGTGGCGACCTTCGACGGCCCCGACCTCGAGCGCCTCATGGCGGAGGCCTCCCGGCGGTAACCGGCGACGAGTTTCGGCGTGTTGCTGCGCGAAAGGGTCCCGGGACGGGACACTTCGGACCAATGCGGGCGGGACGGTCCGCCCCCCGACCGAGGTCCGAGGAGGCCCCGGTGTCCGATGCCACGCAGTTGAGTGCTGACGAGCAGCGTCTTGCTGAGCTCGGCTACAAGCAGGAGTTGCGCCGCAACTGGAGCAGCTTCTCCAACTTCGCCATCTCGTTCTCCATCATCTCGATCCTGGCCGGGTGCTTCACGACCTTCGGCCAGGCATGGAATAACGGTGGCCCTATCGCCATCTCCATCGGCTGGCCGCTGATCTCGGTCTTCATCCTCATCATCGGCCTGTGCATGTCCGAGCTCGTGTCGGCGTACCCGACCTCGGGCGGCATCTACTGGTGGGCGTCTGCGCTCGGCGGGGCCAAGGCCGGCTACTACACCGGCTGGCTCAACCTCATCGGGTTGTGGGCCGTCATCGCGTCCGTGTGCTACGGGTGTGCGACCTTCTTCGACCTCACCCTGTCGACGTACGACCAGTCATGGGCCGAGGGCTACTCGCTCTCCCGCGTGTTCATGATCTTCATCGTGGTGCTGATCCTGGTGTCGATTCTCAACATCTTCAGCGGCCACCTGATGGCGGTCCTCAACAACGTGTCCGTGTGGTGGCACGTCATTGGCGCCGCCGTGATCATCGTCATCCTCATCGTCCTGCCGCCGAGCCATATGAGCGCCGTGGACGTGTTCACCATGAGGGTGAATAACAGCGCTGGTTTGGCGGGCGGTGAGACCAACGGCCTGCTCTTCTGGTTCTACGTCCTGCCGCTGGGCTTCCTGCTCACGCAGTACACGATCACCGGCTTCGATGCCTCGGCTCACCTGTCCGAGGAGACGCAGGGCGCGGCCGACGGGGCGGCCAAGGGCATCTGGCGCTCGATCTTCTACTCCGCGATCGGCGGCTGGATCCTGCTTCTTGCCTTCCTATTCGCGGTGCAGGACGCCGATGCCGTGACGGCAGGGGGCGGCGGTGTCGCCGTCATCTTCAACCAGGCCTTGAGCAGTCAATGGGCGGGCACCGTCCTGCTCATCGCGACGGTGGGCCAGTTCTTCTGCTCGATGGCCTGCATGACCAGCTGCTCGCGCATGATGTTCGCCTTCAGCCGCGACGGCGCGGTCCCGGGCGCCAGCCTGTGGTCGAAGCTCTCGAGGTCGCAGGTGCCGGCGAATGCCGTCATCGCGACGGCCGTCATCGCCGTCCTCATCACCCTGCCGGCCCTCGTCGAGGTCAACATCGGCACCGAGGACGCGCCGATCATCGTGCCGACCGCCTTCTACGCGGTCGTGTCGGTGGCGGTCATCGGCCTCTACCTGGCCTTCGCCATCCCGATCTACCTGCGGTGGCGCAAGGGCAGTGCCTTCAAGCAGGGCCCGTGGAACCTGGGCAACAAGTGGAAGTGGATGGCTCCCGTGGCCGTCATCGAGATCATCATCATCTCGATCTACTTCATCCTGCCGACGACCCCCATGGGCTGGCCGGGCAACCCGGACTTCTCGTGGAAGTTCGTCAACTACGCGCCCATCCTCACCATCGGCGCGCTGATCGTGCTGTGGATCGCCTGGCACCTCTCCGCCAAGAAGTGGTTCACCGGCCCGAAGCGCACGATCGACCTGCCTGCTGGTGTGTCCTCCTCTGAGGAGATCTCCCTCGAGCATCATCACGAGGGCTACCTCACCGGCGAGCACGACACGAAGGAGTAGGCCCGACGGGCGGCCCGGCCGCTAGGAGTTGGGCCAGCGCTGTACGTGAGCGGGGGGCCCCCGCGAATCCGGGGCCCCCCCCGCTCGTCTGCCCCCCCTTCGTCTTATTTGCGCGCCGGGGTTGTAAAGGGGGCGGG
>JBPCSL010000121.1:0-5641 GCA_051007175.1 Candidatus Nanopelagicales bacterium | reverse complement strand
ACCGCGGTGCCGTAGGCGAGGATCTCGGAGAGTCCCTGGTCTCCTCCGACATCCGTGGAGTCGAAGCGCACGCCGATGACCGCATTGGCTCCCATCGACTGGGCGTGCTGAATGAGCCTCTCAAGCGCCTGGCGGCGCGCCTGATCCACGACATCGGTGTACTGCGACACCTCGCCCGCCTTGAGTGCCTTGAAGCTGCCGGTGAAGCCCTTGGCGAAGCCGACGGAGCGCACGAGCACGCCCCAGGTGAGCCCGAGGTGCTTCTCCGTGACGAAGCCAGGGATCTCGAACGCCGTGGTGCAGGGAATCGCCTCCGGGATCGGGGCGTCAACAGATGCGGTCATAGGGACACGCTAGACGCCCTACCCTCACGCGACCCTCGATTCAGCGGAATCCACCACCGATACGGTGAGCACATGGCCGGTCGTCTCGCCCTCGTCGGCAGCGGGGAGTACCTGCCTGTGATGCAGGACATCGAGAGTTGGCTCTTCGGGGATCAACCGCGTGTCTACGTGCAGTTGGCAACGGCCGCGGCTCCGGAAGGTCAGCAGTCCCTCGACCACTGGCATGACCTGGGGCGCGCGGCCGCGGAGCGCCTCGACGCGGAGCAGGTCGTCGTCGACGTGCGCACGCGTGATGACGCCCAGGATCCGCGATGGGTTGCCGCCATCGAGCGAGCGGGACTCATCTACCTGTCCGGAGGCAATCCGTCCTTCCTCGCCGAGACGCTGCGTGGCACCACGGTCTGGGACGCCATCGAGGCGACCTGGCGCGCAGGTGCCGGGCTCGCGGGCTGCAGTGCGGGCGCCATGGCGCTCGGCGGCTACGTGCCGAACTTCCGCCACCCACGGTCCGGGGGGACCCACGGGCTCGGCGTCGTCCCGGAGGCTCGCGTGCTGCCGCACTTCGATCGCTACACCCGGTGGACACCGGACATGGCACTGCGCCCCCTCGTCACCGAGGGCGCCGTCGTGCTCGGCATCGACGAGGACACGGCCATGGTCGCCGAGGAGCCAGCCTCGGGCCAGCCCGCATGGTCGTGGTCGGTGCGCGGCCGCCAGTCGGCGTACCTGGTGACCCGCGAGGGTCGACGTCGCATCGAGGCGCCCATCACCCTCGACGTGCGCGCCTGAGCGAGAAACCGCCGGCTCCCTCCGCCTAACCTGATCACGTGGTACGCCGTCTCCTCATCGCCGCATCGGCCCTGCTGGCCTGCGCGGCGGCCACCGCTGTCCCCGCTCAGGCGGCGCCGCCGGCGGGACATGAGCAGGTGATCACCGTGCGGGTGTCGTCGGCATCGGCGACCTCCGGAGTCCTCGAGGCGTGGAAGTGGAGCCCGAAGCTCCGCGACTACCGCCGCGTCCTCGGGCCGGTCGTCGCCTACGTCGGCGCCGACGGCGTGGGCAAGGCCTCGGAGTACTCCTCGCGGACCCCTGCCGGAGTCTTCGGCATTACCGAGGCCTTCGGGCGCGCCGCCAACCCCGGCACCCAGGTGCCCTACCGGCAGGTCGACTCCTCCGACTGGTGGGTCTCCGATGTCGGCAGCGGGAAGTACAACACCTTCCAGCATTGCCCGCTCGGCCGATCCTGCGGCTTCGACAAAGGCGCATCCGAGCAGCTCGGCGCCATCAGCCTGTATGAATACGCGGCGGTCATCGACTACAACCGCAGTCCCGCGGTGCCGGGCAAGGGCTCGGCCTTCTTCCTCCACGTCACGGCGTACGAGCCGACCCAGGGCTGCGTCTCGATCGAGAAGTCGGCCCTCGTGCGCCTGCTGACATGGCTGAAGCCATCGCGAAGCCCGGTGATCTCCATCGGCATCGGCAACGCCGCCTACGCCCCGCTCAACTAGGTCGGTCACGGCGGTCAATGACCGCCCAGGGCCTGCTCGCGCCGATCACGGTCGCCTCTCCTCCCCTCACGATGAAGGCACTTCGGGCACCGTCGTGCCGCGACGAGAGGAGATCGGATGCTGCCGAGGATCGCGATGGTCAGTACGTACCCGCCCACGCAGTGCGGGATCGCCACCTTCGCCCGGTCACTCGGTGACGCCATGGTCTCCGCGGAGGGCGAGGTCGAGATCATCGCCCTGGGCGAGGGACCCGTCAGCGGCGTGCGGCATGCCCACCGCGGCCCGCAGGACCTCGAGGCCACCGGGCAGGTGATGGACGGGTACGACGTCATCCTCATCCAGCATGAGTTCGGCATCTACGACGGTCCCGACGGCGAGGACGTCCTGGCGATCCTGGCACGCGCGCATCCGCCCGTGATCTCCGTCGTCCACACGGTGCCGGCCGCTCCGAGCAATCGACAGCGCCGCATCCTGCAGACGTTGCTCGATGTGTCCGACGCGATCGTCGTCCTCTCGCACTCCGCCGACCGGGCGCTCCGCCGCGACTACGACGTACGCCCGGAGTCGCTGCGGGTCATCCCGCACGGCGCACCCGACCTCGGGAGGCCGCGCAGGCCGCGGCCACCTACTGATCGGCCCCGCCTGCTCACCTGGGGCCTGCTGAGCCGTGGCAAGGGCATCGAGTGGGGCATCCGGGCGCTCGCTCATCTCGATGACCTCGACCCCGCCCCGGAGTACGTCATCGCCGGGTGCACGCACCCCAAGGTGCGGGCCTGGGAGGGCGAGGCCTTGCGCGAGGAGCTCACGGCGCTGGCCCGGGACCTCGGCGTGGGCGACCGCGTGCGCTTCATCGACAGCTACATGACCACCGCGGAGCTCGCAGACCTCGTCGCGACCGCGAGCGCCTACCTGCTCCCCTATGACTCCCGCGAGCAGATCACCTCCGGCGTCCTCGTCGAGGCCATGGTCGCCGGCGGCCCCGTCATCGCCACGCGATTTCCCCATGCCCTCGAACTCCTCGGCAATGGCACGGGCTTCCTCGTCGACCATGAGGACCCACAGGCCATCGCCACCGCGCTTCGGACCGTGGTGGAGCAGCCGCTCACGGCCCTGCGCATGCGCGAACTCGCCGCCGCACTCAGCCAGGGGTTCCTCTGGCCCCACGTGGGCGAGGCCTACCTGCGCTTGGCCGACGGTCTCTGGAGGGGACAGGCTCACGCGAATGGCCTTAGCGGCGTCCTCCACTCCGACTTCCCGGGGCTGCTCCGTGCCATCTCCTGAGCCCGGCATCAACTTCCAGCACCTCATCGCCATCTCCGACGAGCGCGGTGTCTTCGAGCACTGCCAGGGTGGCCAGCCGCGCATCGAGCACGGCTACTGCGTCGACGATGTGTCCCGCGCCCTCATCGTCCTCGAGCGCGTGGGCTCCCTGCCGGATGAGTTGGGATCTCTCGCCGATATCTGCCTCGACTTCCTGCTCGAGGCCCAGACCGACGACGGGCAGGTCGTCAACCGGTGCGATATCCGAGGCGTGTGGTTCGGCGAGCCGGAGGTGCGCGACCACTGGGGCCGAGCCCTGTGGGCCTGGGGCACGAGCGCCGCAAGGAGTGATGACGTCGAGCGGGCCACGAAGTCGGCGAATGCCTTCATCCGATCCGCCCGGCAACGCAGTCCCTTCCTGCGGTCCATGGCCTTCGCGGCGCTCGGTGCCGGGGAGGTGCTGCAGGTCACCCCCGACTTCACGGTGGCGGCCTCCCTCCTCCAGGACGCGACCCGCATGGTGCCTCCCCCGAAGGGGACGGCGTGGCCGTGGCCGGAACCGCGACTCACCTACGCCAACGCGGTGATCCCCCACATGCTCATCCTGGGCGGGCACTTCACCGGGGACGATGCGGTGCTTCACCGCGGACTGGACCTCCTCGAGTGGCTCGTCGACCTCCAGGTACGCGACGGGCATCTGTCCGTCATCCCGACGGGAGGCTGGGCGCCGCCCGAGCCGCTGCCCGGCTTCGACCAGCAGCCGATCGAGGTCTCGACCCTCGTCGATGCATGCATTGCCGCCTACGACGTCACCAGCGACCCGGCATGGATGCTCGCCGCCCGACAGGGGGCGTTGTGGTTCATCGGGGAGAACGACCTCGGCGTGTGGATGCACGATCCCCTGAGCGGGGGCGGCTTCGACGGACTCAAGGAGGACGGCTTCAACGGGAACCGCGGTGCCGAGTCGACTCTCGCCTTCCTGTCGTCGATCCAGCAGGTCCTCGCCTATCGGGGTGCGCTGTGACGCTCGTCCAACGCACCGAGATCAACCTCGTAGGAAACCCCAATCGCGTCCTATGCCGGCTCTTCATCCCCGGCGAGGAGGAGCTCATCCGGGGCACGTCGCGGGCCAGGGAGCTCATCGCACGAGTGGCCTGCCTCAGCGACGAGCAGGTCTCCGTCGCCGTCAAGGAGACCATGCGCAAGTTCTCCACCCGGCATCCCGACTTCGAGCAGCAGCTCAACATGCACTTCCTGGCTGTGAGCGGACTCATCGACGATCCGGCGTCAATCGCCCCTGAGCGCCGGCGCCTGCTCGGGGCGCTGCTGACGCAGGAGTATGCCTTCGAGTCGACGGCGTACTTCAACCCGTCGATCGTCCCCCACCCCGACCAGACCGGGGTGCCGCGCGGCTACCTCCGCTTTGTCATGAGCGTCCGATCGGTGGGCGAGGGGCACATGTCGACCCTCATCTTCCGGACCGGGATGATCGGGCCCGACGCCAGCATCGTCGTAGACCCGGCCTCCGTCTTCGCGACCACGCGCGCCACGCGCTACACCGTCCTGCGCAATCGTCTCGTCCTGAAGTCCGCGGCTGACGCGGGCATCGACACTGCCGACCTGGAGTTCATCCTCGGCATGCTGCCCGACAAGTTCACCCCGGAGGAGCTGAAATCCACGCTGAGCCAGCTCGCCATCAGCAGTGGCCTGCTCCCCGACCACGACGCCCTGCATCACCACCTTGCCGAGCTGGCGAGCGGGAGCTACGAGGTCGACTTCCCCGAGGACACTGCATTGAGCGAGCGCGTCCTGTGGCCGACGGCCAGCGACGAGCGGCGCGGGCTCGAGGATGCCCGGTTCGTACTCTTCACCGAGGAGGATGGGTCCACGCACTACCGGGCGACGTACACCGGATTCGACGGCACGGGGGTCGTGTCGCGACTCCTGGAGACCGATGACTTCCGCACCTTCTCGTCCATGCCCCTCACCGGCAAGGCCGTGATGAACAAGGGTGTCGCCTTCTTCCCCCGCAAGGTCCAGGGACGCTACTGCGCACTGTCCCGCTGGGACCGCGAGTCCAACTCCATCGCCTTCTCCGACGACGGCTACCACTGGAACGAGGGCGAGACCTTCCACTCCGCCTGCGAGACATGGGAGCTCATCCACGTCGGCAACTGCGGGTCGCCGATCGAGACCCGTGAAGGTTGGCTCGTGCTCACCCACGGTGCCGGTCCCATGCGCGAGTACGCGATCGGCGCGATGCTGCTCGACCGCGACGACCCCAGCGTGGTGCTGGCCGCCTACCCGGGCGCGCTGCTGTCCCCGACCGAGGAGGAGCGCGACGGATACGTGCCGAACGTCGTCTACTCCTGCGGCAGCCTCATCCACCACGAGACGCTCGTCATCCCCTATGGCATCAGTGACTGCCGCACGAGCTTTGCCACTGTCGATCTCCACGGCCTCATGACCTCGATGCAGGAGGTGAAGGGACGACGCGTCCTCGTCTAGGCTGCCGGAATGGTGTCTCGA
>JBPCSL010000120.1:0-34620 GCA_051007175.1 Candidatus Nanopelagicales bacterium | reverse complement strand
CGGGCGGCGGTCGCGATCCTCGCGCATGTGGACCGGACCTGCCGGGAACCCGTGCTCAGCGAGCCAGGACTCCGTCGACGACCGGCAGCGCTCCGGGCGACCCGTGAGGTAGACGATTCCCAGGCCCTCCGCCACGGCCGACTCCAGGGCCGATCGTCCCTCCGCCAGCGGCGCATCCTGGGGCGCCTCAGCGAAAAAGGCCTCCCAGTCCTTGGGCCGGGATTGCACATGCCGCAGACGGTGCCGCACATCCGCCACGACCCCGTCGATGTCCACGACGGCCACCGTGGGGAGGTCGGTCACGGGTGTCTCCCTCTCAGCGTAATGACATAATGCTCATTATCGGCGTTATGAAGGGATCAGCCCCGGAGGGCGGCGGCCAGCTCCTCGAACTCGCCGGTGAGGACCGCCATGTCCTGCGGGGTGTGCGCCAACGACACGAGCCACTGCTCATCGAGCCCGGGCGGGGTGAGGACGCCGCGGTTGACGCCCCAGAGCCAGCTGAGCTCGGCGGCGGCGAAGTCGGTGCGCTTGTAGTCGCGGTAGTTGCGGACCGGGCCCGCCGACCAGGTGATGGCGCCCTTGACCCCGAAGCCCACGGTGTGGGCCGGCAGGGCGTACTCGCGGATGATCGCGTCGGACGCCTCGAGGGCCCCGTCGTTGACCTCCTCGGCTCGAGCCAGCGCCTCGCGGGTGCAGACCTCGTCCACGGCCGCCGCAGCCGCCATGACGAGCGGATTGCCGTTGTAGGTGCCGAAGTGCGGCATCCGGCCGTCCACGACGGTCTCCATGACGTCACCGCGGCCACCGAAGGCCGCCAGCGGGAGGCCGCCGCCGATGCTCTTGGCCAACGTGATGAGGTCGGGCTTGACCCCGATGCGCTGGGCTGCGCCGCCGTAGCCGGCCGTGAGACCGGTCTTCACCTCGTCGAAGACCAGTAGCGTGCCGTGGGCGTCGCACAGCGCGCGGACTCCCGCGAGATAGCCCGCGTCGGGGAGCACGATGCCCATGTTCTCGGGCACCGGCTCCATGACCACCGCGGCGATCTGGCCGCGATGCTGGTCGAGCAGCTGCTCGAGGCGCACGAGGTCGTTGTAGGGCACCGGGTAGACGGTGCCGGCCTCGACCTCGAAGGGCACGACGGGCACCGGGGCGTCGTCGGGCCCGGCCTCGTCGAGGCCCGGCTTCACCGAGACCGACAGCGCGTCGTATCCCCCGTGATAGCCGCCCTCGATCTTGATGATCGCCTTGCGGCCGGTGAAGGCGCGGGCTGCGCGCACGGCGTACATATCGGCCTCGGTGCCGGAGTTGGCGAAGCGGACGAGGTCGAGGTCGAATCGCTCACAGAAGCGGTCGGCCATGTCGGATGCCGAAGGCGCGGGCGTCACGAACAGCGTGCCGGTCTGGAGTGCCTGCTGGACGGCGGCGACGACGACCGGGTTGAGGTGGCCGACGAGCATCGCGCCGAAGCCCATCGACAGGTCGAGCAGGTCTCTGCCGTCGACGTCCTTGAGCCAGGCTCCCTGCGCGGACACGACGGAGACCGGGTGCGGATCCCAGTGCTGGAATGACGAGGGGACGCCCAGCGGCAGCGTGCGACTCGAGCGCGCATTGAGTGATCCCGACGCGGGCGTCGTAGCCGCGTAGCGCTCCCATTCGGCGGCCAGGAGGCGAGCGATCCGATCCTGATCCAGCGGCGTCGACGCCTCGGGGATGTGCCGCCAGGCAGCGGGGTCGTGCGCAGGCCAGGTCACCGCGGTGGGCGTGGGCGTATCGATGGTCATGATCCCTCGAATCCGTAAGCGATCTCGTCCCGTGATCGTATCCGCCCTGGGGCACCATGGTGGCGTGCCATCGAGAAGCGTGCGCGCCTACGCCCATCGTGGCGGGACGGAGGCTGCCCCGGAGAACTCCCCCGCGGCCTTCGCCGCCGCGGTGGCCGCCGGCTACCGCTACCTGGAGACCGACGTGCGCTCCACTCGCGACGGAGTGGCCGTGATCCATCACGACGCAACCCTGGAACGCACGACCGACCTCACCGGGCTCGTGCGATCCCGGTCGTGGAGCGAGATGCGGTGCGCCCGTTTCGCCAACGGCGAGTCTCCCCTGCGCCTGGAGGACCTTCTGGAGGCACATCCGGAGGCCTACCTCAACATCGACGTCAAGGACCGCCACGTCGTGGCTCCCGCACTGGACGTCCTGCATCGCATGAACGCCTGGGATCGCGTCTGCGTGACCTCCTTCTCGACGTCGCGTCTCGCCGCCGTGCGCCGGAGCGCGCCCCGTCGCCTGGAGACCGCTGCAGGCCCACCGGAGGTGGCCCGGGTCCGATGGGGCCTCGGGAGGCTCCACCTCCCCCGCCGGCTCCAGGTGCCGTTGCGGCTCGGCGGCCGCCCATTCGTGACCCCGGGCCTCGTGCGCCGTGCCCACGACGGGGGCCTGCGGGTGGACGTGTGGACCGTGAATGCCCGCACCGACATGGAGGCCCTGCTCGACCTCGGCGTCGACGGGATCATGACCGACCTCCCCAGCCTCCTCCGCGAGGTCCTCTCGGCCCGTGGCCTGTGGTAATCTCGAACACCTGTTCGATTTAGTCACGTCAGGCGCCGGTCATGACCGCGGAACCCCGGGAAGGCCCTCGCCGTCTGAGGCGTTAGCACCAACGGACCCGCATCACCGATCGGGAGGTCTCATGTCCGAGGGAAGCCTGCGTGGCACGCGCCTGGGCGCGACCAGCTACGAAACCGACACCCATGTGGCGCCTGCCGGGAGGCTCGTCATCACCTACGACTGCCCGCGCGGCCATGTGACCACGGTGCCCTTCTCGGTCGAGGCCGAGGAGATCCCGGTCCTGTGGGAGTGCCGATGCGGCGCGGAGGCACTGCAGCGTTCGGCATCGAGGCCCGACGAGAAGCCAGTGCGCCATGTGCGTACCCACTGGGACATGCTCCTGGAGCGTCGCACCATCGACGACCTCGAGGAGCTGCTCGACGAGCGCCTGGGTCTGCTGCGCGAGACGCGCACGACGCGCAAGTCAGCCTGACGCTCCCCCGCGCAATCGGCGCTCTAGCCGCCCTGCGGCGTAGCGGCGTACGACGGGGAGCAGCAGGATCATCCCGGCTATGTCGGTAAGGAAGCCCGGCACCGCGATGAGGGCACCAGCCGGCACCAGGAGCAGCGTCTGCGCAGGCGGCGGCACGGCCGCCTGGCCGACCGGACCTTCAACGGCAGGCCTCGCCTCCGCCTCGCGGAGCGCGGACATCGCCGAGGTCAACGACCGTCCTGTTGCCGCGATGGCGTATCTCACGACGAGGGAGCCGAGGACCGCTCCGACAACGAGGACCACGAGCACCCACCACCATCCGATGACGCTCGCCACGGCGATCATGACGACGAGCTCGACGAAGGGATATGCCACGAGTGCCGCGAGGACGATGCGTCCCGGGCTGGGGCGACCGCTCATGATGTGCGGCGCTTGCCCGTCAGCTGCCTCCACCGCTCCTGCGCGCCCCATGTCCCGACCTTCGTGAGCGCCTCGACGACGATGCGCTGGCTCATCTTTGAGGTGCCGACCTCGCGCTCCACGAAGGTGATGGGTACCTCGCGCACGACCTTCCCTCGCTGCAGGGCCCGCCACAGCAGGTCGACCTGGAAGCAGTAGCCATTCGAGTCGACGGTCCCCAGGTCGAGATCCCGAAGGGTCTGGGCGCGGAATGCGCGGTATCCGCCGGTGGCATCGCGCGTGGGGATTCCCAGGGCAAGGCGGGTATAGAGGCTTCCCCCGCGCGACAGCACCATCCGGGACCGGGGCCAGTTGACGACCGCTCCCCCGGGCACCCAGCGGGAGCCGAGCACCAGGTCGGCATGCTGCACGGCCTCGAGCAGCCGGGGCAGCTCCTCCGGACGATGCGAGCCATCCGCGTCCATCTCCACGATTACGTCGTAGTCGCGCGCCAGGCCCCAGTCGAATCCCGAGAGGTACGCGCGGCCGAGGCCGTCCTTGCCCTGCCGGTGGAGGACATGGATCTGCCCGTCGCTCGCCGCGAGCCCGTCGGCGATCGCGCCGGTCCCGTCCGGGGAGTTGTCGTCGACGACGAGGATGTCCGCCTCGGGCACGGATGCGCGCACGCGTCCGACGATGACCGGCAGGTTGTCGGCCTCGTTGTACGTGGGAATGATGACCAGGACGCGATCGAGCACGATGATGAGCCTACGTCGATCCGTGGCGGCGACCGAACGCCGCCCAGCCCATCGCGAGCAGTCCCGTGGCAGCGAGGATCCACTCCGGCCACTCCCCGAGCCGGTCGGAGACCGTTTCGGTATCGCGCAGCGCGATCGCGTCGATGAGGTGACCTGTCGCGCCCTCGGGCATCTCCGTGAGGAGGCTGCCGTCCGGGGCGATGATGGCGCTGATGCCTGAGGTGGCCGCCACGAGGACCGTGCGCCCGTGCTCCACCGCCCGGAGCCGGCTCATGGCGATCTGCTGTTCCGGCTGCCCCAGGCCCGCGAAAGTCGCATTGTTCGTCTGCACCACGATGACGCGCCCACCGGCGGTGACCGCCTCGCGGACGGGTTGGTCGTAGGCCACCTCGAAGCAGATGACGTCGCCCACGCGCGCGGGTCCCACCTGTAGGACACCCGGCACCTGGCCATCGGCCATGTCCCGCGGCAGGCGGTCCAGCCTGCCTACGAGCGGTGCGATGAGCGACCGCAGGGGCACGTACTCCCCGAAGGGCACCGGATGCCGCTTGACGTACATCTCCCCGGGTCCGGTCTCCGGCGACCACACGATGGCGACGTTCGCGATCCTCGACGGATCGCCCGGCGCATCGATCACGGCTCCCACGAGAATCGGCGCATCGATGGCCTTGGCGGTCGACGTGAGGGCCGAGGCCACCTCGGGATGCACATAGGGATTGATATCGACGGCGTTCTCAGGCCAGATCACGAGCTCGGGGGCGGGGGCATCGCCCGCGGCCACGTTGCGCGCGAGGTCGAGAGTGGCCGCGATGTGGCGATCGAGCACTGCTTGGCGGTCATCGCTATTCGAGATGCCGATATTGGGAACGCCGCCCTGGATGACCGCCGCCGTTACCTGCGCCGGGCCGCCGACCGACTCTCCGGATGTCGGGCGCGGGATCAGCAGGCCCGCGACACCGAGGACCACGAGGCCTGTCCCGGCCGCCGCCAGCCAACGCTGCCATCGCACGCGTCGGGCGACGACGACGATGACCGCGCCGGCGAGGACGGCTCCAGCCAGGGCGGTCATGAAGGTCACGAGGGGTGCGCCGCCCAGCGCCGCCCAGGGAGTGAGCGTCGTGGCCGTCTGGGCGAAGGCCAGCCGCCCCCACGGGAATCCGCCGAAAGGGATCCGATCGCGCAAGGCCTCCTGCAGGACCCACACGCACGCGACCCACAGGGGCCACCACCGCAGACGGGTCACCAGCGCAATGCCGAGGCCGACGAGCGCGATCCAGGCAGCGCACAGCCCCGAGAGCAGAATCCACGCGTCGCCGCCGACGAGGGAGATCCAGCGCAGGAGGATGCCGAAGCACAGTGCCCCCTGGATGCCGCCGAGGAGCGCGCCGCGCAACGCGCCCGTGCGATACGCCGCGAGCACGAGCAGGGCGACGGCGAGCGGAGCGAGCAACGAGGCACCCACCGGCGGAAAGGACAGGGCCAGGAGCACTCCGGACATCACGGCGAGGCAGAGTCGCCACGGGAACGCCAGGTTGAGGTCGCTCATCCGAGGGCGCCCGCGTCGAAGATGACACGACCTCGGACCGCCGTGCGCCAGCACTCGGGCGTCCCTGCCGTCAGGTCCGGCAGTCCCGGCGTGCCGGATCTCGGGTCGGTGCTCCACGCCGCTACGCGCTCGTCCGGGACTTCCACGGTGAGGGGCCCGGGCGCCCAGACGGCATACGTTGCCGGGCTGCCGGGTGCGAGCACCCCCGGTTCGGTCGACTCCTCATGTGCAGCGCGCCGGCCACCTCGCGTATGCGCGGCGAAGGCGGCCCGGGTGCTGATGCGGTGCTCCGGGGTGCGGTGGTGGACCGCGGCGCGGACGCTCCCCCAGGGGTCCAGGGGTGTCACCGGCGCATCGGATCCGAGGGCGAGCATGACCCCGTGCGCCGCCATCGCGGAGAAGGGATTGAGCGTGCGGGCACGAGAGGCGCCGAGCCGCTCGGCGTACATCCCCGTCTCCCCTCCCCACGCCGCATCGAAGGCGGGTTGCACGCTCGCGACGACCCCTAGGTCGGCGAGCACCCTCATCTGCGCGTCCTCCAGCATCTCGACGTGCTCCAGGCGATGGCGCGCACGGCGTACCGCGTCGGCTCCCGCCTCACGACTCGCCTGCACCAGGCCCTCGACGACGATGTCCGCCGCCCCATCTCCGATGACGTGGAACCCCGCCTGGGTTCCCCTCACCGTCGCCTCGCTCACGTGGGCCGCCACATCGGCCACGGAGAGGTACGCCGTCCCGGTCGATTCGGGCATGTCGGCGTAGGGCATGCGCAGGCATGCCGTCCGGGACCCCAGCGCGCCGTCCACAAAGAGATCCCCGGCCGCCCCGCGGGCGCCGAGAGCGGCCGCCGTGTCGTGGCCGTGCAACTCGCCCCAGTAGCCCACGACGTCAGGTGCATCCGGATCCCGGCCGAGAGCGAGCAGATCGAGGAAGTCCTCGGCACTGCTGATCGACGGCCCGCCGTTCTCGTGCAGGCTGGCAATGCCGAGCGAGGCCGCACGGCGCAAGGTCGCCTGCTGCGATGCTCGCCGATGCTCGGCGGTGATGCTGCCGAGTGCTCCTTCGCGCACCCGATGGTGCGCCTCGCGTGATAGCCGTCCGTCGTCGCGAAAGCCCGGCAGCCGTGCCGCCTCCGGGTAGGCGGCGAGCAGCGCTGGCGAGACGACCGCCGAGTGGACGTCGACGCGCGTGAGGTACGCCGGTCGATCCCCGAGCGCGGTCTGCACGTCCTGGGCCGTGGGCGGTCGTCCTTCGGGCCAGCCGGTCTCGTCCCAGCCGTGCCCCAGGACCAGTCCCGGTCCCGCGGCGACAGCCCTCAGTCGCGCGGTGAACTCGGCCAGGCTGCCGCACCCGGAGAGGTCGAGCCCTGTGAGGAGGAGCCCCGTGGCCGTCGCATGGACATGGGGATCGACGAACGCCGGGGTCACCAGCGCGCCCTGCAGCGACCGGACCTGGTCGACGCTGTCGCGGTGGACCACGGCCCCGGCGTCGTCGCCGACCCACGCGACCGTGCCGTCGACGACGAGCATGGCCGTGGCGAACGGGTCTGCGGGGCTGTACACGTGGCCTTCGATCAGGAGGTAGCTGCCCATGGCATCTCAGGCCGTGATGTCGCGGCCGATGACCATGCGCTGCACCTGATTGGTGCCCTCCACGATCTGCAGCACCTTCGCCTCGCGGAAGTACCGCTCGACGGGGAAGTCGCGCGTGTAGCCGTATCCCCCGTGTACCTGAATGGCATCGGTGGTCACCCGCATCGCGGCATCCGTGGCGAAGAGCTTGGCCATGGCCGCGTCGCGCGAGAAGGGCAGGCCGGCATCCCTGCGCCGGGCCGCCTCCAGGTAGAGGGCGCGCGCCGCCGCCACCTGGGTAGCCATGTCGGCGAGCATGAACTGGACCCCCTGGAAGTCCGCGATGGCCCGGCCGAACTGACGCCTCTCGCGCGCATAGGAGACAGACGCATCGAGGGCTGCCTGAGCGAGGCCCACGGCGCAGGCGGCGATCCCGAGCCGCCCGGCATCCAGGGCGGCGAGCGCGATCGGGAAGCCCTGGCCCTCGGCCCCGATGCGCTGGCTCTGCGGCACGCGTACGCCGTCGAGGATGACTCCCGCCGTCCGGGATGCCGTGGCGCCCATCTTGCGCTCCGGAGGAGCGGAGCTGAGACCGTCGGTCCCCGCGAGGACGAGCACGCAGCTGATGCCGCGATGGCCGTCATCGGAGGTGCGGACCATGACGCTGTAGAAGTCGGCCACTCCCCCGTGTGTGATCCATGCCTTCGCGCCGTCGATCACGTAGTCCTCGCCATCGGGCACGGCGCGCGTGCGCAGGGCCGCGGCGTCGGAGCCCGAGTGTGACTCCGAGAGGCAGTAGGCGCCGAGGGTCTCCCCCGACAGCATCCGGGGCAGCCACTCTGCCTGCTGCTCCGGCGTGCCGGCATGCGCCATGGGGAACGCCGCGAGGCTGTGCACGCTGACGCTGATGCCGACGGAGAGCCAGGCGCGGGACAGCTCCTCGAGGACCTGGAGGTAGACCTCATAGGGCTGGGCACCTCCGCCGAACTCCTCCGGGAAGGGCAGCGACATGAGTCCGGCCTTGCCGAGGGTGCGCAGCTGGTCGCGCGGGAACGTCCCGGCCTCCTCGAAGTCGGAGGCGTGCGGGGCGAGCTCCTGCTCGGCGAGGTCCACGGTGAGCGCCAGCAGGTCCCGGGCCTCGTCGGTCGGCAGCTGACGAACGGTCATGCCGGGACCACCACCAGGTCGTGCGGCCGGCGATTGAGCACGATCGGGCCTTCGTCGCCGCACACCACGATGTCCTCGATGCGCGCACCGAACTCGCCGGGGATGTAGAAGCCCGGCTCGATGCTGAAGGCCATGCCCGGCTCGAGCGGCAGGCGGTTGCCCGTGACGATGTAAGGGTCTTCGTGTGTCTCTAGGCCGATGCCGTGGCCCGTGCGATGGATGAAGTACTCCCCCAGCCCGGCATCCTCGAGGTGCCGGCGCGCGATGCCATCAATCGCCTCACAGGGCACGCCCGGGCGCACTCCCGCCGTTGCCGATGCCTGCGACTCCTGGAGCGCGGCGTAGTGCTCGCGGTAGCGCGCCCCGGGATCTCCCAGGCTGTAGGTGCGGGTCTCGTCGCTGCAGTAGCCGTCCGGCATGGTGCCGCCGATGTCGACGACCACCGCGTCACCCTGCTGCAGGATGCGATCGGAGACCTCGTGGTGCGGGCTCGCGCCGTTGGGCCCCGAGGCCACGATGACGAAGTCAGCCGTGACATGACCCTCCGCCAGGATGAGATCGGCGATGTCGCGGCCGACCTCCCGCTCCGATCGGCCCGGCCTCAGGAGCCCGGCCACCTGGGCATGCACGCGGTCGATCGCGTCCGCGGCGCGCTGTAGGGCGTCGATCTCGGCCTGGCTCTTGCGCATGCGCAGGGCGTGGAGGACGCCGCCGGCGAGGACCTGCCGGGCGCCGGGCATGGCATCCCGCAGGCCCAGCACCTTGGCGGCCCACATGTGGTCATCGACCCCCACCGTGCCGCCCGCGGGGACCAGCTCCGCCACGAGGGCGTACGGGTCGTCCGTCTCGGTCCACGTACGGATCCCGATACCCAGGGCTCCCGCGGGGCTGGCCTCCGCCGCCGGGCGCTCGAGCAGCGGCACCACGAGCACGGGGTCGGCACCCGGGCGCACCACCAGGCAGGTGAGCCGCTCCAAGGGGACGGCGTCGTAGCCGACGAGGTAGCGCAGGTCGGGGCCCGGGGTGACCAGGAGGGAGTCCAGGCGCGCCCCGGTCGCCCCGTCGCGGGCGCGCTCGAGGCGGCGGGCCAGGTCGGCAGTGTCCGCACCAGACATGCGGCCACCGTACCGGGAGCGAGGCCCCGAGGCGGGTACGGGAGCATGGGGCCGTGCTTCTGCTCGACAGCGCGTCGCTGTACTACCGCTCGTTCTTCGCGCTGCCCGAGTCCATCACCTCGCCGTCGGGACAGCCGGTGAACGCCGTCCGCGGATTCCTCGACACCGTCGCAGCCCTGGCCCGGGACCGAGGCCCCTCCGCCATCGTGGCCTGCTGGGACGACGACTGGCGACCGCGGTGGCGCGTGGATCTCATCCCGACGTACAAGACTCATCGCGTCCTCGACGAGACCGACGACACCGAGGTGACGCCGGACGCCCTGGCCCCCCAGGTCGACATGCTGCGCGAGATCCTCCCCGCGCTGGGCATCCCGGTCGTGGGGCGCGAGGGCGCCGAGGCCGACGACGTCATCGCGGATCTCAGCGCCACCCATCGCGGCCCGGTCGATATCGCCTCGGGCGACCGGGATCTCGTGCAGTTGGTCTCGGATCGCGTGACGCTGCTCTTCACCGGCGGCACGAGCGCCAGCCGCGGAGGCAAGCCCTGGCTCGTGCTCACCCCCGAGCTAGCCGAGCAGCGGTACGGCGTTCCACCGGCTCACTATGCCGATCTTGCGGTGCTGCGCGGAGATCCGAGCGATGGGCTGCCGGGGGTGAAGGGGATCGGCGAGAAGACAGCCGCCGCGCTGGTGCGGGAGTTCGGCGGACTCGAGGCGATCCTCAGTGCCGCTGCCGACACCGCCTCACCGCGCCCGATGACCCCGGCCCTGCGCAGTCGGCTCCTGGAGTCCGCGGAGGAGATTCGGCGTGCCGAGCGGGTCGTTCGACTCAGTCCCGATCCATCCGCGGTCGCGAAGCCCGCGGCATCCGCCGATGCGGCCGAGGTCGACCGCCTCGCCGCTGAGTGGGGTGTGAGCGCGGCGGCCACCCGCCTGCGCGAGAGCCTCAGGTGACCGCGGAGTAGGCCACGATCCCCCGGTCGACGAGTGCCATCGCCTGCCGGGACCTCGTGATCATCGGGTCGCCCGAAGGCAGTGCGTCGCCGATCTGGTCGAGCAGGTCTATGACCTGGCGCGACCACCGCACGAAGTCACCCGCGGCGAGGTCGGAGTCATCGAGCACCCGCGCCAGCTTGGTGCCGTTCACCCAGGAGTGCATCGCCCAGACGAAGCCGAAGTCCAGCTCGCGCTGGAACCGCACGCCGTGCTGTCGCTCGAGCGCCTCCAGGTCGGCCGCGAGGGACGCCGTCTGGTCCAGCGCCCGGCGCACGTCGCCGCCGGGAAGCCGCGGCGACTCCTCGCGCAGCCGCCCCTCGTAGACGATCCCCGCGCAGACCGCGGCGAGTCCGGGCGCGTCCAGTCCGTGCCAGATGCCGTCGCGTAGCGCCTGGGCGACGAGGAGGTCGACGTCGGAGTACAGCAGGGACAGCACGTCGCCCGCCTCGGTCACCCGGGTCTCGCCATCGACGGTCTCGAGATATCCCACCTCGAGTAGCACATCGCACACCCTGTCGAACTGTCGCGCGATGGAGTGCGTGCGCGAGTCCACGCGTCGCTGCAGCGTGGCCGTCTCCGTCTGCAGCCGGTGAAACCGCTCGAACCATCGCGCATGGGCCTCGCGGTCGGCACACCCATGGCACGGGTGCCTCCGCAGGTCCTTGCGGAGGACCGCGATGCGGGCCTCGACATCCTCGTCCTTCGGGGGCTTGCTCGCGCGACGGCGCTCCCCCGCCTCATCCGTGAAGGGGCGCAGCCGCTGGGCGAGGGCCTTGCGCTCGCGGCTCGATCGAGGATCCAGGCCCGTGCCCACCTTCATGCGGCCGATCACGGGGATGGACGCGGTGACGTCGCCGGACGAGATGCGCCGGAACTGGCGATCCAGTGTCACGACGCCGATCCGGGCCGCGAGCTGATGCTCCCCGGCCTCGACGACCACCGCGGGGATCATGTGACGACCAGACGACACGGCGATGACGTCGCCGATGGCGAGGTCGCGCAGGGAGGAATCGGCCGCCTCCCTCGCAGCACGCCCCCGTGCCTGCCGGCCCTGCCGCTCGGTCTCCGAGAGCGACTGGCGCAGGGCGGCGTACTCCGCGAAGTCGCCGAGATGGCAGGACATCGCGGTGAGGTAGCCGGCCATGGCCTCCTCATTGCGGCGGATCTGCGACGCCAGTCCCACGACGGCACGGTCGGCCTGGAACTGGGCGAAGGAGGTCTCGAGGATGTCCCGTGCCAGGGTGCGTCCCATCTGGCGGATGAGGCTCACCGCCATGTTGTACGACGGCCGGAAGCTCGAGCGCAGCGGATACGTGCGCGTCGAGGCCAAGCCGGCCAGTGCCTCGGGCTCCAGCCCCGGATGCCACACCACCACGGCATTGCCCTCGACGTCGATGCCGCGACGGCCCGCTCGTCCAGTCAGCTGGGTGTACTCACCCGCCGTGATCGGGACATGCGCTTCGCCGTTCCACTTCACCAGCTTCTCGAGCACGACGGTGCGCGCCGGCATGTTGATCCCCAGTGCCAGCGTCTCGGTGGCGAAGACCATCTTCACGAGCCCGCGCTGGAAGAGATCCTCGACGACCTCCTTGAAGAGGGGCAGCAACCCGGCGTGATGCGCGGCCACGCCGCGTCGCAGGCCCTCGGCCCACGTCTCGTAGCCGAGTACGCCGAGATCGTCGTGGGGAAGGTCGCTCGTCCTGGCCTCGACCGTGGCCTCGATCTCGCGCCGTTCGGCGGGCGACGTCAGGCGCATCCCGGAGGACAGACACTGCTCCACGGCAGCATCGCAGCCGGCACGGCTGAAGATGAACGTGATGCCCGGCAGCAGGTGGTCATCGTGCAGCGTCTCCACCACGTCGGTGCGCCATGGCGTGAAGCGGTCCCGTCCCCGAGGACGACCACGGCCGCGGCCGTGACCCGGGGCGTGGCGGGAGGCCTCGCGCGCCAGCCGGAGCACCTCGGGGTTGACTTCGTGATGGTCGTCGTCCACGAAGAGATCCAGGAGCCTCTCGCCGATCATCACCTGCTGCCACAGCGGCACCGGACGGTGCTCGTCCACGACAACCTCCGTGGCACCCCGGACGGTGCCGAGCCATTCGCCGAACTCCTCGGCATTGCTCACGGTCGCCGACAGTGCTGCGAGCAGCACGTGCTCCGGAAGGTGGATGATCACCTCCTCCCACACGGGTCCGCGGAAGCGGTCCGCCAGGTAGTGCACCTCGTCCATGACGACGTAGCCGAGGCCCTCCAAGGTCTCGGAGGAGGCGTAGAGCATGTTGCGGAGGACCTCGGTCGTCATGACGACGACGGGAGCATCACCGTTGATCGAGTTGTCCCCGGTGAGCAGCCCGACCCGGTCGGCGCCATACCGTGCCGTGAGGTCGTGAAACTTCTGGTTGGACAGCGCCTTGATCGGGGTCGTGTAGAAGCACTTCAGGCCCGTGGCCAGCGCGAGGTGGACGGCGAACTCCCCCACAACTGTCTTGCCGGCTCCCGTCGGAGCCGCCACGAGCACCCCCTTGCCCTCCGCCAGCGCGCGGCACCCCCGCACCTGGAAGTCGTCAAGGGGGAAGTCGTAGAGGGTGCGGAAGTCCGCCAGGGAGTCTCGCGCACGCTCCCGGGCAGCGGCATAGCGCTCAGCCGGGCTCCGCACCCCGCCAGACTACGCCGAGCGGGCGGGAGCCACGACGCGCAACGCGGCAGGGCATGACCGGACGGTGATGGGCAGCGGACCCACCCGCTCGCCATCGGCGTAGGCGATCTGCCCGGGAGCCTCGAGGTCGATCTCACGACCGCGGTAGGTCGCCACGTAGGGCTTGTCCACGTGCGTGCCGCTGAAGACGGAGGGGAAAACCCGGATGAAGGTCCCCGTACTCACCGCCTTCAGCCAGGTGACGTCGAGAAGCCCGTCGTCGGGGATCGCTGAGGGGCAGACCTTCATCCCGCCGCCGTACGAGATGCCATTGCCGATGGCCACGAGCATGGCTCCGGCGGACACGGACTCACCGTCGATGCGGGCGGTATAGGGCACGGGCTTGAAGGTGCGCAACTCGCCGAGGATGGCCACGAGATAGCGCGCCTTGCCCTTCGGCCAGCTCATGCGGTTAGCGCGCTCATTGACGAAGGAGTCGAATCCCGCCGACAGGACGCCGAGGAAATAGCGCTCGGAGCCGTCTACGGACGTCACCTGCGCCACGTCCACCGCACGCACGGGAGCATCGGCCACGAGGGCCGCCGCGGCCGCAGGATCGCCGAGCGGGATGCCGAGCGTGCGCGCATTGTCATCGCCGGTGCCAATAGGCAGGATGGCGAGGGCGGTGTCGCCCCCGGCCAACTCCTGCACGGCGAGGTGGATCGTCCCGTCGCCGCCCGCGATCACTACCTCCGGGGCTCCCGACGCGCGGACGGCGGCCACGCGCGACCGGAAGTCCGCGGCGTCGCGCGGTGAGTGGACCTCAGGGGAGACACCCCGAGCTCGAAGGGCATCGACGAAGGTCGGAACCGCCCGGCGCGCGCGGCCACCGCCGGAGGTGGGATTGACGACGACCTCCACAGTGCGCATGCGTCAGACCTCCGCGGGAGGGGGAAGAGGAGAAGCCTCGTCGTCGTCCCAGTCGGAGTAGGAGCCGTCGGGACCGGCACGACGCGCCCTGCGGCGATCATTGGCCAGGCACACGAGGATCGCCAACGTCATGAGCACGAGGATCGGCGCGGCCAGCAGCATCATGTTGATGGGATCACCCGTCGGTGTCGCGACAGCCGCGAACACGCACACGATGAAGATGATCCATCGCCACCAGGACAGCAGCTTCTTCCCCGTGAGGATCCCGGCGAAATTGAGCAGCACCAGCATGAGGGGGGCGAGGAATCCGGCTCCGAAGACCAGCACCATGCGAATGAAGAAGGACAAGTAGCGGTCGACGGAGACGATGTTCTCGACATTCTCCGGGGTGAAGCCGAAGAGGATCTGCAGTCCGTAGGGCAGGACGAGGTAGGCCAGGGCCACTCCCATGCCGAAGAGCGGCACGGCAACGGCCACGAACCCGATCGCCCATCGTCTCTCGTGCTTGCGCAACCCGGGGGTCACAAATCGCCAGAGCTGGTAGAGCCAGATGGGCGACGACAGGAGCAGGCCGGTGACCGCGGAGATCTGCAGCTGCACCACGAAGGGGTCGGCCACGCCGGTGAGCGCGAGAGTCACCTGCCGGCCCTCGGCTCGCGCCTGGGCCACGACTGCCTCGAAGGGGGCGGACAGCCACGCGAAGATCTGGTCGTAGTAGAACCACGCGATCGTGATCCCGATGACGATCGCGATCCCCGACTTCACCAGACGCGAGCGCAACTCTCGTAGATGCTCGACGAGCGGCATGGACGCGTCGGCAGACTTCTTGCCGTCCCTCCCGCGCCGAGAGGGGCTTGTCTCCGGTGGAGCGGCCACCGATCAGGTCTCGGTGCGCTCCGGCGGGGGCGCAGTGGCGGGAGCCGCAGCCTGCGCCGGGGTCGCCGGAGGTGCGGGCGCCTCGACGGCCGCCGGCGCGTCCGGCGCCGCCTCGGGAGCATCCGACTGCATCTCCTTGGTCTCCGCCTTGAAGATGCGCAGTGACCGTCCGAGCCCGCGCGCGACGTCGGGCAGGCGCTTGGCGCCGAAGAGCAGCAGGATGATGAGGACGAGGATCAGGATCTCCGGGCCCCGGAGGTTAAAGGGCATCGAGTCCGCCTTCCGTCGCGCCGGGCCACCCGGCATCGCCCATGGTAACCCCCGGCGAGCGCCGGAAACCCGACTAGTCGCGATAGTGCCCGAGGGCCTGGGTGGCCGCCGCAAGCACGGCCTGCCTCAGGGAGGCCGGCTCCCGCACCTCGACCGCCCCCGCTTGGCCTAGCACCAGCCTCACGAGCCAACCCGAGTCGGCCACCCACAGCAGCCCGGAGCCCGAGCCATCGCCCGCCACAGAGACGTCGGTCATCGCGAGAGCCTCGGCAACCCATCGTCCGGCCGGGGTGAAGGCCAGGCGCACGAGGGTCCCGGCCTGCGGGGTGAGGACGGCCTCGGGCAGGCTCACCGGCGGCGCGGCCACCTCCTCCAGCACCTCCGCGGACATAATCCGGTCGGTCCGGAAGGCGCGTATGGCCTCGGCCGAGCGGCACCAGGCATCGACATAGGCGTGGCCGCCGGCATAGACGACCCCGCGGGGATCGATGACGCGTGCGGTCACCGCATCCCGGGTCGCCCCCGCATAGACGATGTGCAGGGCGCGTCCGCGCGCGAGCGCCTCATCGATGGCCACGCGGACCCCGTCGGAGGTCCCGTCCAGGACGACGTGGGCCGAGGCGCCGTCCAGCGCCTCCCCTGCTGCGGCTTCGAGCTTGGACGCGGCCGTGGTGAGCGCCCCGCGGTCGTGGCCACCCGCGACCTGCGCCAGGAGGCGCAGTCCGACGAGCAGGGCCGTAGCCTCCACCGCTGTGAGTCGCAGGGGGCGTTGCAGAGTCTGGGGGTCGAGGACGTGGATCCGGCCGTCGTCGTCCCAGAATTGGATATCGATGAGCTGATCAGGTCCGTGCCCGGGCAGTCCGCAGCACACGACCAGCCAGAGGTCGCGCTCCAGCACCTCGGGAGTCACCCCGAAGTGCTGGGCTGCGTCGCTGATGGACACTCCGTCGTGCTGGGACAGCCAGGGCACGAGCGCGAGCAGGCGTGAGAGACGCGCGGCCGACGTGGCGCTCATGGCGCATCTCCATGGGCACGGGCCACCGCTGCCAGTCCCTCCACGACCAGGGCACGCGCCGCCACCGGCGCGATGAGTCGGACTCGCGCTCCCTGCTCGGCGATCTCGGCCGCGAGCAATGGCGCGTCGGAGAAGGGGATGTCGATTCGCGTCCCTGAGTCTCGGGTCGCCCTGAGCCTCAGGGACCCGTCGAAGTCGGGGTCGACGTCGACCTCCGCAGTGTCGGTACCGAGTGGCTCCGCCCACCGTGCCGCGATCGCCTGGACGTCCTCCCGAGCGACCCCAGGGAAAGCGCCGGGCCCTTCGGCCGTCGACACGCTGCCCGCCACCCGGGACAGCCGGAAGGCCCGCGGCTCGCCGCGGTCGCGGTCCAGGCCCACGACGTACCAGGCCCCCGAGAAGCTCACTGTCCCCCACGGCTCCACCGTGCGCAGGGATGCGTCGTCGTCGCGCAGCCCCTGATAGAGGAAGCGCACGACGGTGCGCGTGCGCACGGCCTCCCAGAGCGCGGGAAGGTGCACGTCGCCCGCGGCAGGTCGACCGGACAGGGTCACCCTGGGGTCATCCGCCGTCGCACGCTCGTCGCCAAGCGCCTCGATCTTGAGCAGGGCATCGCGGGCCATCGGCTGCAGCGCTGCTTCGTTCCATGCTCGCGCCGCGAGACCGAGAACGGCGATCTCCTCGCCCGTGAAGGACACCTCCGGCATCGCGTACCGCGTGGTGTCGATGCGGTAGCCCTCCACCTCGCCGGCCGACGAGATCACCGTGTCCATGGGAATGCCCATCGCGCGCAACTCGTCCTTGTCGCGCTCGAACATGCGCTCGAAGGCCTCGTCGGAGGCCGCCTCCTGATAGCCCGGAACCGCCGATCGGATCGAAGCCCTGCTCACAGGGCGGCGTGTGCCCAGCAGGCACAGCACGAGATTGAGCAGGCGCTCGGTGCGATCGGTTCTCACCGCGGGCGCGTCAGCCGACGTCGAGGAGATCGATCACGAAGACCAGGGTGCGCCCGGCCAGCCGGTGGCCGCCGGATTCGCCGTAGGCCAGTGCCGGAGGGATCACGAGCTGACGCCGGCCGCCGACCCTCATCCCAGGAATGCCGTCCTGCCAGCCTGCGATGAGGCCCGTGAGGGGAAACCGGATCGGCTCGCCGCGGTCCCATGAGGCGTCGAACTGCTCACCGGTCTCGAAGTCGACGCCCACGTAGTGCACGAGGACCTGGGCACCAGGCGTGGCCTCCGGTCCGTCTCCCACGATCACGTCGGTGATCACCAGCTCGCCCGGGGGCGGGCCCTCGATGAAGTCGATCTCAGGCTTGTCAGTCACGGCCGTCCTTCCGGGTCAGGGGCTGGAGATCATGTCGACGACGAAGACGAGCGTCTCATTGGGCCCGATACCCGAGCCGGGGGGCGGCTGGGGCCCGTAGGCGAGATCGCCCGGGATGACGAGGACGCGGCGACCACCGGGCTTCATGCCGGGAATGCCTTCCTGCCAGCCCTTGATCACCCCGGACAGTGGGAAGGTGGCCGCTTGGCCGCGCGCCCACGAGGAGTCGAAGATGGCTCCCGAGTCGAGGCCCACTCCGCAGTAGTCGACGGTCACGGTGGCGCCTGCGGCGACCGCCGCGCCGCTCCCTTCCACCACGTCTTCTGTGACGAGGGCGGTGGCCGGGCTTGCCCCTCCGTCGATGCCGACCGTCGGAGCAGTGCCCACGTCCGTGGTCGTGGCCACCCCGTCCTTGACAGCGGCGCCGGCCGGGAGGTCCCCCTGGACGGGCGGATCCAAGGTCGCGCAGTCGCTCACCGACCAGGCGGCCGCGGGTGCGCTGCTCGAGGCCGGGGCCGAAGAGGACGAGGACGCACCCCCTCCCCCGCCACACGCAGCGAGGACGAGGGCACACGACGCAGCGAGGAGGGGAATACGCATACGCGCACCCTAGCGCGGGGGCGCCCCACGGCTGGGCATGCCGCGGTCACATGCTCGCGATGAGCTTGTCCACTCGCTCGTCCACGCTGGCGAAAGGGTCCTTACACAGGACCGTCCGCTGGGCCTGGTCATTGAGCTTGAGGTGGACCCAGTCGACGGTGAAGTCTCGCCGCCTCTCCTGGGCCCGGCGGATGAACTCGCCGCGGAGCCGCGCGCGCGTGGTCTGCGGAGGGATGGACTTCGCCTCGAGGACCTCCGGCTCATGGGTGACCCGACTCACCCGGCCGTGTCGCTCGAGCAGGTAGTAGAGACCGCGAGTGCGGGTGATGTCGTGGTAGGCGAGGTCCAATTGCGCGATGCGCGGGTCCGCGAGCGTCAGGCCATGCTTCGCCATGTAGCGCTCGAGGAGCCGCCACTTGATGACCCAGTCGATATCCCGGTCCACGAGATCCAGGTCGCCGGTCTCCACCGCCTTCAGCGTGCGCTCCCACAACTCGATGGTGCGGCTCGTCGTCGATCCGGGGTCGTCGGTGAGCCCCTGACGGTCGGCGAAGTCCCGCGCCTTCTCGAAGTACTCAGACTGGATCTGGAGGCTCGTGAGCTCACGGCCATTCGCGAGCCGCACGGTCTTGGTGCCACCCATGTCGTGACTGATCTCGCGGATCGCCCTGATCGGGTTCTCCAAGGTGAGATCGCGCATCACCACTCCGGCCTCCAGCATGCGGAGCACGAGATCCGCCGAGCCGACCTTGAGCAGCGTCGTCGTCTCGCTCATGTTGGAGTCCCCGACGATCACATGGAGGCGTCGATAACGCTCGGCGTCGGCGTGCGGCTCATCCCGGGTGTTGATGATGGGGCGAGATCTCGTCGTGGCGCTGGACACACCCTCCCAGATGTGGTCAGCGCGCTGACTCACGCAATAGACGGCCCCTCGGGGGGTCTGCTGCACCTTGCCCGCCCCGCAGATGGTCTGCCGGGACACGAGGAACGGCAGGATCGAGTCGGCGAGACGCTGGAACTCCCCGTGCCGGGACACGAGGTAGTTCTCGTGGCAGCCGTAGGAATTCCCCGCGCTATCGGTGTTGTTCTTGAATAGGTAGACATCGCCCGCAATGCCCTCCTCGTGCAGCCGTCGCTCCGCGTCCTCTAAGAGTCCCTCGAGGATTCTCTCGCCCGCACGATCGTGCGTGATGAGCTGCACGATGTCGTCGCATTCGGCCGTGGCGTACTCCGGGTGGCTGCCCACGTCGAGGTACAGACGCGACCCATTGCGCAAGAAGACGTTGCTGCTGCGCCCCCACGACACCACGCGGCGGAAGAGGTAGCGCGCGACCTCGTCCGGGCTGAGTCGACGCTGGCCTCGGAACGTGCACGTGACGCCGTACTCGGTCTCGATGCCGTAGATGCGCCGGTCCACGCCTACTCCTGGGGACTATCCGGGGACTCCGGGACCCCGGGCTGCTCCGCGGGCGGACGCGGCGTACCGAGCATCTCCGCGAGCCGATCGCCGCTCAGTCGACGGAACGTGCGGCGCGGCCGGCTGCGATCCAGCAGGCCCACCTCGAGTTGGCCTGGCCCCGGCGGGTTGTCGGACCCGGTCCCCAGGGCGCGCACGGCAAGGCGGAGGGCCTCGTCCATGGTGAGGCCCGGGCGCCAGCCTTCGCCCAGCGACGCCGAAATCTCCTCCGCCTGCCCGCCCATCGCGACGAAGCCCGCTTCGTCGGCCACCGATCCGTCGAAGGTGAGCCGGTAGAGCTGATCATGCTCGGGATCCTGGCCGACCTCTGCGACGACAATCTCGACCTCGTACGGCTTCGGCGTCTCGGTGAAGATGGTCCCGAGCGTCTGGGCATAGGCATTGGCCAGGCTGCGGCCGGTGACGTCCCGTCGGTCGTAGGAGTAGCCGCGCAGGTCGGCAAGGCGGACTCCGGCCACGCGCAGGTTCTCGAATTCGTTGTACTTGCCCACCGCCGCGAAGGCGATGCGATCGTAGATCTCGGAGATCTTATGCAGGGCCCGCGAGGGATTCTCTGCCACGAAGAGGATCCCGTCGGAGAACTGCAGGACGACGACGCTGCGTCCCCGGGCGATGCCCTTGCGTGCGTAGTCGGCCTTGTCCTTGATGATCTGCTCGGGCGAGACATAGAACGGCACGCTCATCCGCGCCTCCCGCCCTCAGGCAGGGAAGCGACGGGGCCGTCCGGCTGCGACATGCGAGCCGAGACCACGGCCTGCACGACCGCCTCGACCTCGCCTTCAGGGACGATTCGGACTCCGTCGCCCGTGGCCACCGCGATGACCGGGAAGATCCGGCGCGTGAGGTCGGGGCCCCCGGTCGCAGAGTCGTCGTCAGCGGCGTCGTAGAGAACCTCGATCGCCGTGGTGAGCGATTCGGACTCGCTCATGCCAGCTCGATACAGCTTCTTGAGCGAGCCACGCGCGAACATCGAGCCCGATCCCACGGCGTAGTGCTCGCGCTCCTCGTAGCGGCCGCCGGTGACGTCGTAGGAGAAGATCCGGCCCCGATCCCGGTCGAGGTCGAATCCGCCGAACAGCGGGACGACGGCCAAACCCTGAAGGGCCAGGCCCAGATTGTCGCGCAGGAGCGACGCCAGCCGATTGGCCTTGCCGTCGAGGGACAGCGGGATCCCCTCGATCTTCTCGTAGTGCTCCAGCTCCACCTGGAAGAGCCGCACCAGTTCCACGGCAATGCCCGCCGCGCCCGCGATGCCGATCACGGAGTGCTCGTCGGCAGGAAAGACCTTCTCGATATCTTTCTGGGCGATGATGTTGCCCATGGTCGCGCGGCGATCGCCGGCCATCACGATGCCGTCCTCGAACGTGAAGGCCACGATGGTGGTCGCGTGCGGCACGCCCCCGACACCGTCGCTCTCCGCGGTGAGCAAGGGACGCGACGGCCCCTGCACCGCGGCGAGGAAGTCAGCGAAGGACGACACGCCGGGGGTCATGAAGCCGGCGGGCAGGCGTCCGGCCAGTCCCTCCGGGGTCACTGGCCGCCCTTCTGCACGAACGAGCGGACGAAGTCCTCGGCGTTCTCCTCGAGAACCTCATCGATCTCGTCGAGGATGGCATCGACATCGGCATCGAGCGCGTCCTTGTGTGCCGACGTGTCGGGGAGGGATACCTCCACCTCGTCCGCCTCGGGTCGCTCCGAGTGGCGCTGGCTCTCCGATCCCTGCGTGCTCATGAGCCCACCCTAGACCGGGAAATCGGCCTGAGCCCGGCAGGAGGCGCGAGACGGGGTCAGGCTCCGCGCAGGGCCTCCAGCAGGTCGGCGGCGGAGCTCGCGGCGTCCAGGACGTGGCCGACGTGGTCCCGGGTCCCACGGACGGGCTCAAGGGTGGGCACGCGCTGGAGGGCGTCATAGCCGGGAATGTCGAAGATCACGGAGTCCCAGGAGGCCGCCGCTACCGCGTCGCCATAGCGACGCAGGCACTCACCGCGGAAGTAGGCGCGGGTGTCCTCGGGCGGACGCTCCATGGCGCGGGTCACGGCCTGATCGGTGGTGAGCCGCTCCAGGCGCCCGGACTCCTCGAGCCGCAGTGCCAGGCCCCGGTCCGGGCGGATGTCGGAGTACTGCAGGTCGATGAGCTGCAGTCGTGCGGCATCCCAGTCAAGGCCATCGCGGCGGCGATATCCCTCGAGTAGTCCCCTCTTCGCCACCCAGTCGACCCGATCCGCGGCGCGCCGAGGATCCGCGGCAAGGTCGTCCAGGACCGCCTCCCACCGCGCGAGCACGTCTGCAGTCTGGGCGTCGACCTCCGCCACCGCCTGCCGACGGGCCAGCGCGGACGCTCTCTTGAGGTATCGACGCTGGATCTCCAGCGCGGTCATGCGGCGCCCGTCGCGCAGCAGCAGGGCATGCGTTAGTGATGCGTCGTGGGATACCGCGTGCATCTCGGCGACGGGATCCGCGAGCACGAGGTCCTCGCCGATGCCCCCCTCCTCGATGAGCGCGAGGACGAGCGACGTCGTGCCCATCTTGAGGTACGTCGCCGCCTCGGACAGGTTGGCGTCGCCGACGATGACGTGCAGCCTGCGGTAGCGCTCCGGGTCGGCGTGGGGTTCGTCCCGCGTGTTGATGATCGGTCGCTTGAGCGTCGTCTCGAGCCCGACTTCCGCCTCGAAGAAGTCAGCACGCTGCGAGACCTGGAAGCCGAGCCCCCGCCCCTCCTGCCCAAGGCCCACGCGGCCGGCCCCGCTGAAGACCTGCCGGGTGACGAAGAAGGGCGTGAGGTCGCGCACGATGTCGGCGAAGGGCGTCGTGCGGCGCATCAGGTAGTTCTCGTGGCAACCGTAGGACGCGCCCTTGTTGTCGGTGTTGTTCTTGTAGAGCTGAATGGTGAAGGGGCCCTCCGCCGAGGCCGTCGCCGCAGCGTCCGCCATGATCCGCTGCCCCGCGCGATCCCACAGCACGGCATCGCGGGGGTTTGTCACCTCCGGGCTGGAGTACTCCGGATGAGCGTGATCGACGTACAGCCGAGCGCCGTTCGTGAGGATGAGATTGGCCAGTCCGAGATCCTCGTCTGTGAGCTGCGTGGGATCGGCCTCCGCCCTGCTCATGTCGTAGCCCCGGGCATCCCGCAGCGGGGATTCCTCGTCGTAGTCCCATCGGGCGCGGCCACGGCGGTCCCCAACGGCCACGCCGCGGTAGGCCGTGACCACGGCGGACGACGTCACCATCGCGTTGACATGCGGATGCCCCGGCACGGAGATGCCGTACTCGGTCTCGATGCCCATCACCCGATGGACGCTCATGGCGCGCCCGCGGCGTTCACAGGTACTGGCCGGTGTGGGACACCGTGTCGATGAGACGACCTGCCTCGGTGCCCTGCTTGCCCTGGATGAGGGTGCGAATGAAGACGATGCGCTCGCCCTTCTTGCCCGAGATGCGCGCCCAGTCGTCGGGGTTGGTGGTGTTGGGCAAGTCCTCGTTCTCACGGAACTCATCGACGCACGCGGTGAGGACGTGCTGGACCCGGATGCCCTTCTGCCCCGTGTCGAGAAAGTCCTTGATGGCCATCTTCTTGGCACGGGAGACGATGTTCTCGAGCATGGCCCCGGAGTTGAAGTCCTTGAAGTAGAGGATCTCCTTGTCGCCATTGGCGTAGGTGACCTCGAGGAAACGGTTGTCATCGTCCTCGCTGTACATGCGCTCGACGGCGCGCTGGATCATGCTCGCGCACGTGGCCTCGGCCGATCCACCGTGCTCGTCGAGGTCATCGGCGTGCAGGGGAAGGTCCGCGGTCAGGTACTTGCTGAGGATGTCCCGAGCGGACTCCGCGTCGGGACGCTCGATCTTGATCTTCACGTCGAGGCGCCCGGGCCGCAGGATGGCGGGGTCGATCATGTCCTCGCGGTTGGAAGCGCCGATGACGATGACGTTCTCGAGGCCCTCCACGCCGTCGATCTCGCTCAGCAACTGCGGCACGATGGTGTTCTCGACGTCACTGGACACCCCCGAGCCGCGGGTGCGGAAGAGTGAATCCATCTCGTCGAAGAAGACGATGACCGGCATGCCCTCGGACGCCTTCTCCCGCGCCCTCTGGAAGACAAGCCGGATATGCCGCTCGGTCTCGCCGACGTACTTGTTGAGCAGCTCGGGGCCCTTGATGTTGAGGAAGTACGACCGGCCTTCCTCCCGCCCCGTGCGCTCCGCGACCTTGCGGGCCAGCGAACGGGCCACGGCCTTGGCGATGAGCGTCTTGCCGCAGCCGGGAGGGCCGTAGAGCAGGATCCCCTTGGGGGGAGCCAGTTGATGCTCCTCGAAGAGGTCCGGGTGGAGGAACGGCAGCTCCACGGCATCGCGGATCGCGTCGATTTGCCGCGCGAGGCCGCCGATGTCGGTGTAGTCGACGTCCGGCACCTCCTCGAGGACGAGCTCCTCGACCTCGGACTTCGGGATGACCTCGAAGACGTAGCCCGAGCGCGGCTCGAGCAGCAGCGAGTCGCCTGCCCTCAGGACGCGGTCGCGCAGAGGCTCCGCGAGGACGACGACGCGCTCTTCGTCAGCGCGACCCAGCACCAGGGCCCTCTCGCCGTCGGCGAGGAGCTCCTTGAGCATGACGATCTCGCCGATGCGCTCGAATTCGCGCACGCCGACCACATTGAGCGCCTCGTTGAGCATGACCTCCTGCCCCGGCCTGAGATCGCCCGCGGCAACGTCGGGACTGGCAATGACGCGCATCTTGCGGCCGGATACGGCCACGTCGAGCGACCCATCCTCCAGTCGGGCCAGGAAGACCCCGTAGCTCCCGGGCGGCTCCGCGAGCCGGTCGATCTCGGCCTTGAGCGCGACGATCTGCTCCCGGGCATCGCGGAGGGTGGCGACGAGCCTGCCATTGTGGGACTGGGCCGCGGCGAGCTCAGACTCGACCACGCGAAGGCGCTCCTCCAGGCCCGGGCGACCTGGCGTGGATCCCCGGCTGTCGAACTCGGCGGACATGGCTCCTCCTCGTGTCGGTTCGACCATACCGAGGGCGCCGGACCTTCACCCGTCATGACTCCGTGTCGTCGACCGTCACCGGCTCCTGGGCGCCCTTGGCCGGGCGTCTCCGCCGAGGCGGGAGCACGGTCCCCGGGGCCAGCCTCCTGCTGATGAGCAGGAACCCGGTGTGACCGATCATCCGGTGGTCCGGGCGCACCGCGAGCCCCTCGAGATGCCAGGTCCGCACGAGGGACTCCTCGGCTCGCGGCTCGGTCCACTCCCCCGTGGCTCGCAGGTCCTCCGCCAGGCGCGACAACTGGGTGGTCGTGGCGACATAACCCACGAAGACCCCTCCTGGACGCACGACTCGCGACGCGATGTCGAGGTATTCCCACGGGTCGAGCATGTCGAGCACCATGGCGTCGAAGCCCTCCTCGACCGGCCAGTCGCGCAGATCGCCCACGACGAGCGTCCATGCGGGAGGCGGCGAGCCGAACCACTGGGTCACGTTGGAGCGCGCCACCTCGGCGAAGTCCGGCCGTCGCTCGCACGAGACCACCTGTCCCGAATCCCCCACGGCCGTGAGCAGAGAGCACGTGAGAGCGCCGGATCCCGCACCAGCCTCGAGCACGCTCGAGCCCGGCCGAAGTCCGCACGCCATGGTGATGCGGGCAGCATCCTTGGGGTAGATGACCGCGGCACCCCGGGGCATCGCCAGCACGAAGTCCTCAAGCAGGGATCGCAGCACGACGTACGACGTGCCGCGCGCGGAAGAGACCACGATGCCCTCGGGTCGACCGATCATCTCGTCGTGATCGACACCGCCCCGATGGGTGTGGAAGGTACGGCCGGCCTCCAGCACGAGGGTGTGATGCCGACCCTTCTGATCGGTCAACTGCACCGTGTCACCAGGCCGCAGGAGTGCGCGCTCGCCAGGGTCAGTCACGCCGCGAGGGTAGCCCAGGACCGAGGGGTCGCTGGCCGCAGCGCGCAGCCGGCCCCGGCGTGGGCTAGCGTCGTGAATCGTGACGGACGAAGCACACGCGGCTCCGGCGGCCCGCGCACAAGAGCTCACCAAGGTCTATGGCGAGGGCGAGACACGCGTCGTGGCACTCGCGGGCGTCGACCTCAACATCGAGGCAGCCACCTTCACGGCGATCATGGGCCCGTCGGGGTCCGGCAAGTCGACGCTCATGCATTGCCTCGCAGGGCTCGACTCGATCTCCGGCGGCCAGGTCTACCTCGGCGATGTCGAACTCTCACAACTCTCCGACCGGGCACTCACCCGGGTGCGCCGCGACTCCGTCGGATTCGTCTTCCAGTCGTTCAACCTCATCCCGACCCTCACCGCCCTCGAGAACATCACCCTGCCCCTGGACATCGCGGGGCGCGCACCGGATCCCGCGTGGCTGGACACGGTCATCGATGCAGTCGGGCTCGCCGACCGGCTGGGGCATCGGCCGAGCGAACTGTCGGGCGGCCAGCAGCAGCGCGTCGCCTGTGCTCGGGCCCTGGCGAGCCGACCGGCCATCGTGTTCGCGGACGAGCCGACGGGCAATCTCGACTCCCAGTCGGGCGCTGAGGTGCTCGGGCTACTTCGTCGAAGTGTCGACGACTTCGACCAGACCGTCGTCATGGTCACCCACGACGCCTCCGCCGCCTCCTACGCCGACCGCGTGGTCTTCCTCGCCGACGGCCGCGTCATCGAGGAGTTGCGCGCGCCCTCGCCCGACGGCGTACTCGCCAGGATCGCTCAACTCAGCATGCGTCCGACGGGGCCCTGACATGGTCAGGGTCGCCCTGCGCTCGCTCCTGGCCCATCGACTGCGTCTCGCCCTCACCGTCCTCACGGTGGCGTTGGGCATCGCCTTCATCACCGGTACGAGCATCTTCACGACATCCCTACGCGGTGCCTTCGATGCCCTCATCGCCCAGCCCCGCGCTGACGTCACCATCAGGGCGGGCGCGACCGAGGGCAACGGCGCCATCGTGGTCACCCTCCCGGAGTCGCTCGTCGCCGAGGCATCACGACTGCCGGGAGCCGCGACGGCACAGGGGCTCGTCACGGCGGAGTCGACGTACGTCCTCGATGCCGCGGGTGCGGTGGTGGGTGTTGCCGAGGCCCCGGCCCGGGCCCGGTCGTGGGTGGATGATCCGGCCATTAGCCCCGTCACCATCACCTCGGGTCGGCCGCCCTCGGGGCCGGGGGAGGTTGCGCTGCTGCAGTCCACCGCCGCCGATGCCGGCGTGGATGTGGGTGCCACGGTGCGGATCGACACACCCAATGCCGGCGTCCGTGAGTTCGCGGTCTCGGGCCTCGTGGACCGCGGCCTCTCGGGGGGCCTCGGCGGGACCCTCGTCGTCTTCGACCTCCCGACGGCGCAGACGCTGCTCACCAAGCCCGGCACCGTCTCCGCCGTCCTCCTCACCGCGCAGCCGGGGGTCTCCCAGGAGGCCCTGGCCGCGCAGGCGGAGACCATCATCCCCGTCTCCGCGCGCGTCGAGACGGCTCAGCAGGCGCAGGACGACGTGGTGAAGCGCATCGAGGAGGGCTTCGGCTTCTTCAACACGTTCCTCCTCGCCTTCGGTGCCATCGCACTCTTCGTCTCGACATTCCTCATCTTCAACACGTTCTCCATGCTCGTGGCCCAGCGCACGCGCGAGCTCGCGTTCCTCCGGGCCGTGGGAGCGTCGCGTGCGCAGGTATTCCTCGCCGTGGTGGGCGAGGCACTCGCCATCGGGCTCATCGCCGCAGCCATCGGCATCATCGGCGGTCTCGGGGTGTCGGTCCTCCTGCGCTGGGTGATCACCGCCTTCGGCGCGGACCTCCCCGGCGCGCCCCTATCACTCACGCCCTCCACCGTCATCTTCGCCGTGGGGGTCGGCGTCGTGGTGACCGTCGTGTCCGCGCTCGTCCCCGCGCGCCGCGCGTCCGCGATTCCCCCCGTCGCCGCGATGCGCGAGGGTGCCGGCACCCCGCCCCGGTCGCTCCGGCGCGTGACCGTCGTCGGCCTTGCCCTCCTCGTCCTCTCGATCCCCGCGGCCGCTCAGGGACTGCGGCTGGCGGAGACCGATGGGGAGCGCGCGGCCCAGTGGACCGGGGCCGCCGCTCTCGTGGCCCTCGTGGGGGTGCTCCTCGTCACGCCGGCCATCGCGATCCCCGTGCTCTCGCTCGCCCAGCGCCTCATGCGCCGCCTGCTCGTCGGGCGACTCGCCGCTCTCAACGCCGTCCGCAACCCACGGCGCACCGCGGCGACGGCCAGCGCGCTCACGATTGGCCTCGCCCTCATGACCGCGGTGTCCGTGCTGGGCTCATCCGCGCGCGCCTCCGTGGAGAACGTCGTCGACACGACGATCGGCGCCGACTTCGTCGTCGTCGGCCCGGGCTTCCGCCCCTTCACCCCCGACGTGTATCGCGCCTTGCAGGGCATGCCGGGCACCTCGGTCGTGACGTACGTGCGCACCATCCCGGTCACCATCGACGGCTCCACCACTCCCGTGACCGGGGTCGACCCGGCGAGCATTCGCGAGGTACTCGACATCCAGACAACCTCCGGGTCCGTCTCGGACCTGGCCCTGGGCGCGGCTCTCGTGGATACCGATGTCGCTCAGGAGCGCGGTCTCGCCGTGGGAGACACGGTCACCGGCACGTTCGTCAACGGAGAGGGAAGTCTGCGGATCGTCGGGACCTTCACCCCGGCCGGACCGGTGCGCGGATTCATCACGACGCTGTCGACGGTGGACTCCATTGGATCCCTCACGCGGGATACCGCGGTGTACGTCGCACTCGCGCCCGGCGCCTCCGCCGATGCCGTGCGCTCCGAGATGACGACGCGGCTCGCGCCCTTCCCCAGCGTGCGCGTCCAGGACCAGGCGGACATCAAGCGGGAGATCAATGCCCAATTCGACGTCCTCTTCGGCCTGGTCTACGCGCTGCTCGGCCTCTCGGTCATCGTCGCCTTCCTCGGTATCGTCAACACGCTCTCCCTCGGCGTGGTCGAGCGCACTCGAGAGCTCGGACTGTTGCGGGCGATCGGCATGTCCCGAGGCCAACTGCGTCGGATGATCGCCGTCGAGGCAGCACTCCTCGCCATCCTCGGCACCCTCATCGGTCTCGCCCTGGGCCTCGCCTGCGGACTCCTGCTCCAGCGCGTCCTGGCACCTCAGGGGATCGACGTCCTCGCGGTTCCCGTGCCCTCGCTCGTGATCTTCGCCGTCCTCGCCACCGTCGGTGGCCTCGCGGCCTCGCTGTGGCCCGCCTGGCGCGCGGGTCGCATGCGCGTGCTCAGCGCGATCGCCCAGGCGTAAGGGCCCGGCGGGACGGCCAAGCCGTCCCTGTCGGGCCTGCCCGGCGGGCCGGCCAAGCCGTCCCTGTCGGGCCTACCTGGCCCAGGCGCGCAGGTCGGCAAGGCGGACACCGTCGAGGGTCTCGATGACCCGACGGCGTGGCGCCTCCGGCACCGCCACCATGTGCGGGATGGCGACCACGAAGGCACCACTCGCCTGACCCGCCGCGACTCCCGTCGGCGAGTCCTCCAGCACGACACAGGCCTCGATCGGGACGCCCAGCATGCTCGCCGCGGCGTGGTAGGGCTCCGGATGCGGCTTGCTGTTTCCCACCTCGTCACCCGCCACCGTTGCATCGAAGGCGGCGTGATGGGGGTCGCCGGTGTCGCGCGCGATGGCCTCGGCCACCGCGTCGAGCAGCCGGCGGTGCGATGCCGACACCAGCGCGGTCGGCACGCCGGCGGCACGGCACTCCTCGAGGATCTCGCGCGCACCCGGCCGCCACTCGAGAGGCTCACTGCGGAGCAGAGCCTCCATGCAGTCCAGCAGGTCACGTCCGATGTCATCGGGGTCGCGCGCGCTCCCCGTGATCTGCGCCATGTAGGCCGCTACGCGTTCGAGTGGACCGCCCAGGCAGTGCGCCTGGTCCTCGGGGCCCCAGGTGCCGCCAAGCCGCCCCACGACATCGCACTCGGCCCGGAACCACAGTCCCTCGGAATCGATGAGGGTGCCGTCAAGATCGAAGAGGACCGCGAAGGAGGGCATGGCCTGGGCAGCCTAGCCACCGTGGCTGTCGTAGGGTGAGCCCACAGTTCGGATGGGAGCGCGCATGATCGAGTTCGAGGCACTCCCCGAACTCGAGGACCCCGTGCTGGTCGCTGCCTTCGAAGGCTGGAACGACGCGGGAGAGGCCGCGAGCGACGCCATCGATCACCTCCGCGAGGTGTGGGGCGCGGAGCCGCTCGCCGAGATGGATCCCGAGGACTACTACGACTATCAGGTAAACCGGCCGACGATCGCCTTCGATGACGGCGGCGTACGCCGGCTCACCTGGCCCACCACCCGCCTCTACGTCGCCCGCCTTCCCTTGGCCACGCGCGATGTCGTGCTCGTGCGCGGTGTGGAGCCCAATATGCGCTGGAAGCAATTCACCGACGAGTTGCTCGGGCTGTGTGCGGAGCTCGACGTCAGCATGGTCGTGACGCTCGGCGCCCTGCTGTCCGACAGCCCCCACACGCGTCCCGTTCCGGTGACCGGCACCGCCACGGACTCGGGCACCGCGCGGCGCCTGGGAGTGGAGCCCTCGCACTACGAAGGGCCCACGGGCATCGTGGGCGTCCTCCAGGACGCCTGCGCCCGTCGCGGCCTCCCGGCGGTCTCCCTCTGGGCCGCGGTTCCCCACTATGTGGCGCAGGCGCCGTCCCCCAAGGCCTCCCTGGCGCTGGTGCGCCGCGTGGAGGACCTCCTCGACGTGCCCGTGCCGCTGGGCGACCTCGTCGAGGACGCTCGGGCATGGGAGCTCGGCGTGGACGAGCTGGCGGCAGAGGACGAGGAAGTCGCGGACTACGTGCGCCAACTCGAGGAGGCGCGCGACACAACCGACCTCCCCGAGGCCACGGGCGAGGCCATTGCCCGCGAATTCGAGCGCTACCTGCGGCGACGTGGGGTCGACGGCAGCTAGTCGACGCGCGCGTGCATGGCCTGGTATGCCCGGATCAGGGCATCCGTCGAGGAGTCTCGGTCGAGCGGGCGGTCCGCATCCTGCAGGTCCGGGAGGATCGAGTTGGCCATGGCCTTGCCGAGCTCGACACCCCACTGGTCGAAGGAGTCGATTCCCCAGACGGCACCCTGCACGAAGACGCTGTGCTCGTAGAGCGCAATGAGCGCACCCAAGGCGTGCGGCTCGAGGCGGGCCGCGAGGATAAAGGTCGACGGCCGATTCCCCGGCATCACCTTGTGCGGCACGAGAGCTTCGGGTACCCCTTCAGCGCGGACCTCCTCAGCGGTCCGGCCGAAGGCGAGCACGGCGGCCTGCGCAAGGGCGTTGGCGGCGAGCATGTCCTGCATGTCGAAAACCGGCTCCAAGGCCTGGGCAAAGAGGATGAAGTCGCACGCCACGATCTCCGTGCCCTGGTGGAGCAGTTGATAGAACGAGTGCTGCCCGTTCGTGCCGGGCTCGCCCCAGTAGATCGCGCCAGTCCGGTAGTCGACGTGAGCGCCGTCAAGCCGCACTGACTTGCCGTTGCTCTCCATCGTGAGCTGCTGCAGGTACGCCGGGAATCGGGACAGGAACTGCGCATACGGCAGCACGGCGTTGGTATGAATGTCGAGGAAGTCCCGATTCCACACGGCGATGAGCCCCATGAGCAGCGGCACGTTCACCGACGGATCCGCACGGCGAAAGTGCTCGTCCATCGCGTGGAACCCGTCGAGCATCTCCCGGAATCGGTCAGGGCCAATCGCGACCATGGTGCTCAGGCCGATGGCGGAATCCATGCTGTAGCGGCCTCCGACCCAGTCCCAGAAGCCGAACATATTGGCGGTGTCGATACCAAAGGCGGCCACGCGCTCGGCGTTGGTCGACACGGCCACGAAGTGGCGCTCGACCGCGTCCTCTCCCAGGGCGTCGACCACCCATTCCCGGGCCGCCTTCGCATTCGTGAGGGTCTCCTGGGTGCCGAAGGTCTTCGAGGCCACGATGACGAGCGTCTCGGCAGGATCCAGGTCGCGGATGGCCTCACTGATGTCGGTGGGGTCGACATTGGACACGAAGCGAAACGTCATGGCGCGATCCGAGTAGAAGCGCAGCGCGAGGTAGGCCATCGCTGGCCCGAGGTCCGAGCCGCCGATGCCGATGTTGATGACATTGCGGATGCGCTTGCCTGAGGCTCCCGTCCAGGAACCCTCGCGCACTCGACGGGAGAAGTCCGCCATCCTCTCGAGGACCTCGTTCACCTCGTCCACGACGTCGACGCCGTCGACGCTCAGCGCGGCTCCCCTTGGGAGCCGCAGGGCGGTGTGCAGCACCGCTCGATCCTCGGTGACGTTGATGTGCGCTCCGGCAAACATGGCATCCCGACGCTCAAGAACCCCCTGCTCCTTCGCCAGGTCCAGCAGTGTGGCCAACACCTCGCGTGTCACGCGCTGCTTGCTGAAGTCGGCCCGGAGGCCCGCCGCCTCGAGGGTCCAGGCAGGTCCCCGTCCGGGCTCGTCGGCGAAGAGCTCACGCAGGTGCCGCTCCCGCAGGCCGGGTGCGAGGGCCGACAGTCGTCCCCATGCGGGAGTGCGAGTGGGGTCAGCGGATTCCGGAGTGCTCATGCGAGGAGCCTTGCACTACCCTGGGCGCGCCGTACAGCGTATGGCCCAATGGTCACCTGCGTGGCCCTCGACGGCCACCTCGGAAGGAATCGACACATGGCGACGTCAGCACCGATGCAGTTGGGGATGATCGGACTCGGCCGGATGGGCGCCAACATCGTCCGGCGCATCATGCGAGACGGGCATCAGGCCGTGGTCTACGACCGCGATCCCCAGGCGGTGGCGGCGCTGGTGGCCGAGGGAGCTGTCGGCTCGTCCTCGCTGGAGGAATTCGTCAGCCTGCTCTCGGGTCCGCGAGCCGCGTGGGTGATGGTGCCGGCGGGCGGAATCACGGAGAATGTCGTGGAGTCCCTGGGCGGACTGCTCTCCCCCGGCGACTCGATCATTGACGGCGGCAACTCCTACTACCGCGACGACATCCGGCGCGCCGCCGCCCTCAAGCCGAAGGGCATCCACTACATCGACTGTGGGACGTCGGGTGGCGTGTGGGGACTGGAGCGCGGCTACTCGCTCATGATCGGCGGTGAGGACGAGGCCGTGAACCGCCTCGACCCCATCTGGACCTCCATCGCACCGGGCGTGGCGTCCGCGCCGCGAACCGGGGACCGCGCCGGGGATCTCCTGCCGGGCGAGGACGGCTGGCTGCATTGCGGCCCCAACGGCGCAGGCCACTTCGTCAAGATGGTTCACAACGGCATCGAGTACGGCATCATGGCGGCCTTCGCTGAGGGCCTCAACATCCTCAAGCACGCCGACACCGGGCTGCGCGACCGCACGGCCGATGCCGAGACGGCACCCCTGGAGCACCCCGAGTACTACCAGTACCGGTTCGATCTCCCCGCCATCGCCGAGGTCTGGCGGCGCGGGAGCGTCATCGGCTCGTGGCTCTTGGATCTCACCGCCCTGGCCCTCAGCGAGAACGGCGACCTGTCGGAGTTCTCCGGTCGCGTGTCCGACTCGGGCGAGGGTCGCTGGACCTCGATCGCGGCGATCGAGGAAGGCGTGCCTGCGCCGGTGCTCACCGAGGCTCTTTACTCACGCTTCGATTCCCAGGGCATGGCCGACTTCGCCTACAAGGTGCAGTCCGCCCAGCGCAAGGAGTTCGGCGGGCACGACGAGAAGAAGGCCTAGGTCAACTCAACCCCGAGGAGGGCATCGCACGCCCGCGCCATGAGCGCGGGTGCCTCGGCGTCACCGCCGCCTCTCAGCAGGGCATCCTCGACCCATCGGTCCACGGCCCGTACGGCAGCCGGCGCATGGAGGTCGTCCGCCAGGACCTCGCGCATGCGCTGGAGCGTGGGCGCGAAGTCGGGGCCCGAGGCCAGCCCCGCCGCTTCCCGCCATCGCGAGAGGCGCACCCTGGCCGCCTGCAGGCCGTCGTCGGTCCACTCCCAGTCGCCGCGATAGTGGTGGTCGATGAGGGCGAGACGGATCGCCGCAGCATCGACGCCTCCCTCCCGTAGGCGTGACACGAAGACCAGGTTGCCGAGGGACTTGCTCATCTTGCGGCCCTCGAGTCCGACCATCCCGGCGTGGACATAGTGCCGGGCGAAGGGCCACTCCTGCGTCATCACCTCGGCGTGCGAGGCGCCCATCTCATGATGCGGGAACACAAGGTCACTGCCGCCGCCCTGGATGTCGAAGGCCATGCCGAGGTTGTCGAGGGCGATCGCCACGCATTCGATGTGCCAGCCGGGACGGCCGTGCCCCAGCGGCGTATCCCACGCCGGCTCCTCCGGTCGGGCCGCCCGCCACAGCAGCGGGTCCAGCGGATGACGCTTGCCCGCCCGCAACGGATCGCCGCCGCGCTCCCCGAAGACCGCCAGCATCTCCTCGACGTCAAGGTGGGACACCTCGCCGAAGAGTCGATCGGAGGAGATGTCGAAGTAGAGGTCGCCCTCCACGTCATAGACGGCCCCGCGCTCGGCCAGCGCCTGCACACAGGCCACCACGGACGGGATGGACTCCACGGCGCCGATGTACTCACGGGGCGGGATGACGCGCAGTGCCGTCATGTCCTCACGAAAGAGGGCGGTCTCGGCGAGGGCGATGTCGCGCCAGTCCTGGCCGGTGGCGACAGCCCTCTCGAGGAGCGGGTCGTCGATGTCGGTGACATTCTGCACGTAGTGCACGCCATGACCCGCGTCCAGCCAGGCCCGGTGCACGAGGTCGAAGGCGACGTAGGTGGCCGCGTGCCCCATGTGCGTGGCGTCGTACGGGGTGATGCCGCAGACGTACATGCGAGCCTCGGGGCCGGGAGTCGTCGGACGCACCGATTGAGTCGCGGAGTCGTAGAGCCGCAGGGGCAAGCCGGTCCCCGG
>JBPCSL010000119.1:0-3591 GCA_051007175.1 Candidatus Nanopelagicales bacterium | reverse complement strand
GCCGTCCATGATGCGGTCGGCGAGCGCATCGACGGCCGCGCCGGCGTCGGTCGGCTCGGCGAGCGGATCGGGTCCTCCGTGGAAGGCGCCGTAGCGGTAGCGGGTCACCGGATCACGAGGGCGATCTGCTCGCGTGCCTTGCCCGGGCCGGCCTGGACCTGCAGCGTCCAGCTCTTCGGCGGCTGCGGTGCGCGCAGGGTGAGGGGTTTCGTGACGGGGGTCCAGGATCCGGATGATCCGTAGCGCCAGCGCAGTGCCGCCGTGCTCGGACTGCTGATGCGCGAGCGATCGCCGTTGATCACGATCGACACCGGTGCCGCCGTGCCGGGCCGATCGACGGTGACGCGGACCTCGGGACCCGCCTTGCCGCGATGGGATGCGCGAATGCGGGCCTCGGTCGCTCCCTGGGGCACGGTGACGTGGCCGCCCTTGACGGCCTGCCAGAACCCGGAGGGGTTCCACTGCTCGAGTCGCGCCTTGCCGAGCGATCCGCTGACGACATGGATGACGGCATCGCGGCCGCGGATGTCGACGCCGGCGACGATCGGGCGGGCGGCCGCATCGGTCGGGGTGATGGCGTGCGTTGGCTGCGACCACGGGCCCGTGCCCGCCGTGCTCGATGCGGCCACGCGGAAGCGATACGGCTGCGTTGTCGCAAGGCCGTCGACGACGCACGACAGGTTGCGCGTCTCGCACTGCGTCGACCAGGGGCCACCGGCGACGGACACCTCGACGAGGTAGCCGGTGATCGACGAGCCACCGGACTGCAGCGGCGGCTGCCACGACACCTCGGCCTTGCCACCCCCCGGCCGCACCGACACCCATCGAGGAGGACCGGGCAGGGTCGCCGAGGGAGTGACGGCGTTGGAGGGAGCGGAGGCCTCGCCCACGCCACCGACGTTGAGGGCGGCGACGCGGAAGAGGTAGGAGTCGCCGTTGACGAGCCCCTTCGCCGTGTAGGAGGTCGCCGTGCTCCGCGTATCGGCCACCAGCAGGTACCAGCCGGTGGATGTCGCGGCCTCGATGCGGTAGCCCACGATGCGCCGGCCGTTGTCCAGCTCGGGCGCCTTCCAGGCGAGCGTCGCCGAGGCGTCTCCCGCCACGGCCCGCACGTCGAAGGGCCTGTCCGGCACGGCGTATGGCGTCGCGGTGACGGTCTGGCTGAAGAGGCCGACCCCGAACGTGCTCGTGACCGCGGCCACGCGGAAGTCGTAGGACGTGCCGTTGACAAGCCTCGTCGCGTCGTAGCGGGTGGCGCCGGTGCCGGTCGATGCCGTGTGGATGCGCCACTGCGTCGAGCCGGTCTCGCGGATGTCGACGCGGTAGCCGGTGAGAGCGCCACCGCCGAGGTCGGCGGGGGGATCCCAGGTCAGGGTGACCTGGTTATTGCCCGGGAAGGCCCTGAGCTTGGTGGGCGGCGATGACCGCGTCTCGGCCGTCACCGGCGCCGAGGGCGCCGACCACGCACTCACGCCCGTGGCACTGGTCGCCTGCACCTCGAAGATGAGGAAGTCCGGCTGCGTGAGGTTGGCATAGGTGTAGGTCGTGGCCGCAGACCCTGTGGCGATGGGCACGCTCCAGGTCGCGCCGGAGTCGTCGGAGTAGCGCACGTTGTAGCCGGTGACCGGCACCGCGGAATTGGGCGGCGGCAGCCAGGTGAGCTCGACCGACTGGTAGCCGGAGGTGCCCACCACGTCACTGGGCGCATTCGGGTCGAGCACCGGGTAGATGATCGACGAGGCGGTTGACCAGGGGCTCGTGCCCGCGGAGTTGATCGCCGCGACCTCGAAGATGTAGCCGGCCTGGCTGGTGAGATTCGGCACGGTGTAGGACGTCGCGGCCGACCCGGTGTTGGGCATCTGCGCCCACGCCCCGCCCCCGTCGGTGGAGTAGCGGATGAAGTAGCCCGTCACTGGCGCGCCGCCGGTCTGCGCGGGTGCCGTCCACGTGAGCGCGACGGAGGCATAGCCGGGCGTGCCCTGCACATTGGTCGGGGCTGCGGACGATGCGGTCACCGTCACGGGATTGCTGGGCGTCGACGCCGGTCCGGTCGTCGACTGATTGGCGGCGGCGACGCGGAAGACGTACGTCGTGCCTCCGGGCAGTGCCCCGGTGTAGGTCGTCTGCGCGGCGGGGATCGAGGCCCAGGAGTTCCACGTCTGGCCGTTGTCGCTCGACCACGTGAGCACGTAGTTCACGAGGGGAGAGCCGCCGGTGTAGGCGGGCGCCACCCAGGTGACCGTCGCGGTGCCCGCCGCCCCTGTCGCCGACACCGACGTGGGAGCCCCAGGTGCGATGGAGCTCGCGACGTCGCCGCTGAAGGTCGCGGTGCTGACTGCGAGGGCACCAGGCCCGGCGGTGGCCGACACCGTGAAGGAGTACGCCTGCCCGCGCATCGGCGTACCCGACAGCAGGCCGTTGCTGCCGAGCGTGAGGCCTGTCGGCAGGGTGCCGCCGGTGACCTGCCAGGTGATCGAGGAGGACGCGCCCGGGAACGTCGCGGCGAGCTGCTGCGACACGGGCGTGCCGGCCGACATCGCGGGCAGGGACGTGGTCGTGATGGTGACCCACGCGAGGGTGGCCGAGGGCTGCGTCGACGCGGGCACCAGTGTGGCGGTGGCGTTGGTGACCATGGACGGGTTGGCGTACGACGATCCGCCGCCACCGCCGCCCGCGGCACCGGCGTACCCGATGAGCCCGGCCTGTCCGGGCTGGCCGCCGGCGCCGCCGAGCCAGCCGCCCCCGCCGCCACCGCCACCCGCGTTGCCGGAGCCCGTCTCGGCAGCGCCGCCCACCTGGCCGTTGCCACTGGCGTCGACGCCGCCGGCGCCGCCGGCCCCGCCGTTCTTGCCGTCGGCGGATGCGCCGCTCTGCGCGGGGAAGGTGCCGCTGCTCGCGGTGCCTGCTCCGCCGCCGCCGCCCACGCCGCCGCTGATGTATCCCTGCCCCGATCCGCCCTGGTGCGCACCGCCGCCGCCCCCGCCACCACCGGCGACCATGACGCGCGTCGACGGCAGGTAGCCGCCGATGCGCAGATCCGTTGCGCCCCCGCCCCCGCCGCCGCTGAGGCTCGCCCCCGGGGACCAGCTGCCGGTGCCGCCGGGGGCCCCGCCGTTCCAGCCGCCTGTGCCCGGTGTTGCTCCGTTGGCATCGCCACCCGCGCTGCCGACCCAGACGGCGACGGACTGGGTGCCGGTGGCCCACGTGAGCGTGCCCTGCACCTGCGCGCCCAGGCCTCCCGAGTCGTCCTGCGTTGCATCGGACCCGCCTGCCGCCCCGATGAGCGTGACGTAGGCGGACTGCACGCCCTTGGGGACGGACCAGTCCTGCGGGCCGCCGGTGTAGGTGAATGTGGCCTGGTTGACCGTGTTTGCACGGGGCGCGGGGGCAGCGGAGGCCGGGGCGGGCGCGGTGATGGCCGCTGCCGCGAGAACGGCGACCGCCGATGCGGAGGCAGTGGCGAGGCGCATGGGCGTCATTCTGCCGAGGCGGCGTAGGTGATGCGGCCGCCGGTTTCGTCCTTGTCGATGCGCCGGGTCAGCCACAGTCCCTCGAGGGCCATCTCCACGCAGGCGGCGGCGATGCCGGCGG
>JBPCSL010000118.1:0-9354 GCA_051007175.1 Candidatus Nanopelagicales bacterium | reverse complement strand
CTCCCACTGCCCGCGCGCGGTCAGGCCCGGGTGCAACGCCACGCACCGTCGCACCGCGGGGTCAGGATCGAACGCGAGGATGTCGATGAGATGGCTCTCATCCCCCGCCATGCCGGCATAGCGGAGGCGCTCCTCGCGCGGGATGTCGGCAAGGATGCGCGTCCACGCCTGTGTGACCGCCATGTCCGTCACACCCCTCTCATCGGCTGGGGAAGTGCCCCGCCTCTCATCGGCCGGGGACACGTCCCGGCGTCGTTCCCGGTACGCCGTCAGGCTGATGGGGGAAGCCGAGCCCCCCGTGATGTCCGAGCCCGAGTCCACCGTGATATCCCCTGCGATGTCGCCTGCGCACGCATCCACACCTGCAGCGTCATCGAATCCGACCGAGGCCACCAGATCCGCACCGTCCACTGACTGGTCAGGCACGGACGGCCTCGCTCATCATCGAGATGGCCATCTGCTCCAGGACGGACGGCAGGCCGCCCGACTCCTCGAGGGCGCGGCCGTCTACCGCGCGGGGCTCAGCGCCCAGGAAGTGCACCACTTCACGAACGAAGGACTCCGCGGACCCGTCGACGAGCGAGAACGGGTGCAACCGCATCTCATGCTCCGATGCGAGGCCAAGTCGCTGGATTCCGGTGAGCAGGATCGACACCTGCGAGCCCGCCGATAGCAGGATGGCCACCGCCGACATGACAGCGTCCTCGCGCACACCGTCGAGCACCACGAGCGTGCGACGACGCCCGAGGGCGGCCGCAAGTCCCTGACGCATCTCAGCAGGCGAGCCGCGCAACCCCAGCAACTCGGCCACACGCGCGATAACTGCCTCGGAATCCCGCACGTGATCCTCGCCCAGCCACAGGACACCTCCCGGCAGTCCTGGTCCGAGCGTCTCCGCGACCGATGCCGCGAGCCGGGACTTCCCGACGCCCTGCTGGCCCGTGATACACAGCACTTGAGCCGAATTCCACTTCACCAGCGACACGGCCAGCCCATGCTCATGATCCCGGCCGATGAGCGGGATGAGATGGTCCGGCAGGGAGACCCGTGATCGCCAGGCGGCCGGCATGAGCGTGGGGTCGCGCCTCATGATGCGTACGACGATCTCGGCAAACTCAGTGCCAGGCTCCACCCCGACCTCACGGTGCATGCGGCGCCGGAAGCCGGCCGCGACGGCAGCCGCATCCGTGAGCCGGCCAGCGGCCATGAGACATCGCATGTGCAGGACTGCCCGGCTCTCCCGCGAGGGCTGTTCCGCGAAGTGGCATGTCGACAGCGGAATCACGGACTCCGCGTCATTGACGTCGCGGATCAACTCCACGCGAGCCCTCAGCAGGGCATCCTCGGCAGAGGACCGGAGCTCGCCCAGGCCCGCGCGGCGGGCACGAAACTCGTCCGTCGCGAGGTCTTCGTAGGGATCGCCTCGCCACAGACCCAGGGCGTCCTCCAGCAGGGAGATGCCGTCGTCATAGTGACCATGGGCCACCGCCTCCTTGCCCTCTGCCACGAGGAGCCGGAAGCGGACCTCGTCCACGTCGTCCGGTGCGATCACGAGCCGATAGGAGTGGCCGACAGACTCGATGGCGTCTCGGCCCAGGGCCGCGCGCAGGTGCGAGATGTGCACCTGGAGACTGCGCAGGTGCGAGGGGTCCGCGGACTCCCAGAGCCCACGCGCGAGCCACTCCCTCCCGAGTGCCTGGCCCGGTGCGCTTGCCAGGAGTGACAGCAGACGCCGCTGCTGAGGGGCCAGACCGCCGACTGAGTTACCGTCGATCAACGTCCGTTGCTGCCCGAGTACGTATATAGCAATGGACACAGAGCCTCCTCCCCAATGCAAGTCCCCCTGCCGCCTATCGAGTTTCCGCGACCGCGGGAACTTCGTTGCCACGGCTGGAGCCACTCGAACGCAGGCAGACTCTGACGGATCACGATTCATTGCTGAGCCGCGAGGAACGTCTCAGGCGCGAGACACGCAGACAAGGAGCGACACCGCTTCGCAAGAAACCCGAAACACAACGTTAGGGCGGGCCCCTCCAGGTACGTGCCACGTCACCATCCCGGGCGAGCTGAGTTTCGAAATCCGGACAATGACGGCCCTGTATCACGACAGCCCCACAGCACGCCGTGGCGAGTATCGCGGCGCATTCCAGCAGCGTCAGTCAGGCGGAGCCCTTGCCCTTCGCCGCCTTGCGGGCAGCCCGTGCCGCCCGCGCCTGTCGGTCGATCTCCTCCGCCTGCTCCACAGTGGGGGCGGATCCGCCAAGACGGCATGGCACCCACCAGGGCGACCCCTCGAAGGGGTAGCGCGCCACAGTCTCGTCCAGCAGTTCGCGCATGCGGGTGCGCAACTGCTCGGTGAGGACGTCCGCATCCTGTCCGCGCTTCGCCTCCATGGGTGCGCCGACCGTGATCGCGACCGTCGTACCGCGGGAGAAGTCCCGATGTCCGTAGGACAACATGCGCGCGCCGCCGAACACGCACATGGGAATGATCGGGACGTTGGCTGCCATGGCGATGCGCACGGCCCCGCTCTTGATGTCTTTGATGTCCATGGAGCGACTCATTGTCGCCTCGGGGAAGATGCCGACGAGCTCACCTGCCTTGAGGTAGCGCACGGCATCGCGGAACGACTGGCTGCCCTGCTCGCGATCGACCGGAATGTGCCGCATGCCTCTCATGAGCGGGCCGGCGATCGGGTGGGTGAAGATCGAGTCCTTCGCCATGAAGCGCACGAGCCGCTTACCCTGGCGATCCGACGGGACCCCCGCCAGCGCGAAGTCCAGGAAACTCGTGTGGTTGATGGCCAAGAGAGCCCCGCCTTCACGGGGGATGTTCTCGACGCCCACGATGTCGAACCGGATGCCCAGGGTCGCGAAGAACCCGCGGGCAACGCCGATGATGGGCCGGTACGTCGGATCCCGTCGGAAAGGGGCTTCGGCCACGCACGTGACGCTACAGGCTGGCAGGCTGTCCCCGTGACCGATCCCCTGGGCGACGCCGCCGCGGAGGCGCATGCGAGCAGGGAGCTCGAGGAGTTCCTGCTCGCCATCGGTCGCTCGCAACTGGCCGCCGGCTACCCGGTCGACGACGTGACGCAGACCCTGCACACGGTCGCTCGGGCCTACGACCGTCCCGATCTCAACGTCGCCGTGCTGCCCGGCGTCGTCATCGTGGACGATCCCCTCATCGGCCGGGCGAGGGTCATCACCGAGGGCGGGCTCAATGCGCTGCGCCTCGACCAGGCTGCCGTCGTTCACGACGTCGCGCAGGAGGCTCGGCGCGGGGAGATCGCCCCGCGCGACGGGACCCGCATCCTCGACGCGCTGCCCGACAAGGAGCCGCGCTACCCCGGATGGCTGTCCGTCATCGGCTACGGCGTGGCGTCCACGGGCTTCGCACTCATCTTCCGGGTGAGCCCGTGGGCGATCCTCATGGCAGCCGCGCTCGGCCTCTTCGTGGGCTGGCTCCTCATGCTCGCGCGACCGCGCCCGAACCTCATGCCGCTCGTGCCCCCGGTCGCCGCGATGGTCTGCGCCTTCTCGGTCTTCTCCGTCGCCTCGCTCATCGACTCCGACGTGCAGCCCCTGCGCGTCGTCATCGCACCCCTCATTGCCCTCGTTCCCGGCGCCGCGCTGACACGGGCTACCCAGGAACTAGCGAGTGGCCACCTCATCTCGGGCTCATCGCGCCTCGTGGCCGCGATCGTGCAGGTCCTCGTGCTCACCTTCGGCATCCTCGTCGGATCGCTGCTCGCCCGAGTGTCGCCGTACGACATCTCCGACCTCACCGAGACCCGCTTGCCCATCTGGGTGGCCTGGGTCGGCGCCGTCGTGTACGCCGTGGGACAGGCAGTCGCCTTCAATGAGCCTCGCGGGGCGCTGCGGTACGTCGTACCGCTGCTCCTGCTGGCCTTTTCCGTGCAGCAGCTGGTGACCTGGCAGCTCGATGCGGTGCTTGCGGCCGGGGTGGCCGCCGCGGTCGCGCTGTTTGCCGCCCTCCTCATCCAGGACCGCATGCGCAACGGGCCGCCATCCTTCGTGCTCTTCACCCCGGTCTTCTGGCTGCTCGTGCCCGGGTCGCTCGGGCTCGTGGGGCTCGCCGAGGTCATCACGGGCGCCAGCCTCTCGGGCACCTCGGCGCCGGTGGACTCCACCGGTCAAGCGGGCCTGCCGTCGATCACCGACGTGGCGACGTCGACGGACACGTCCGTCATCCTCTCGGCGGGCGCATCCATCATCGCCATCACCATCGGGATGCAGATCGCGTCGATCGCCGGGCGCCTCATCCGGCAGAGGCCTGACGCGCCCGAGACGCAGATGCCGGGACACCGCCACTAGGCAGTCGACTCCGCAGACGCAAGGGGCCCCTGCCCTACCGGCAGAGGCCCCTTGGCGATTCGTCTACAGGTTCTTGGTCTTGTAGACCTTGTCCCCGACCTTCACTGTCTCGACGTAGTTCAGCGAGTACGCGAGGCTCTTCTTGCCCACCTTCACCGTGACCTCAACCATGGTCCCGTCTCCCGTGGAGTCGGTCACCGTGAACTTCGTGGACTTCTTCGGGAGCACCACGGTGTCGGTACCCGCATCGCCCCACAGCTCATAGGAGCGCGCGCCGGGAATGATGCGGTCATTGCCCGCTGCGCCGTGGATGATGTTGCGCTCCGACTTCGCCTTGCCCATGTAGCCCCAGAGCACGTCATTCTCCTGGCCGCCCCAGATCGGCATGTCCGGGACGAGGGCTTCTAGCTGACCCTTCTTGCTCCACGTGATCTGGTGGTAGCCGATGTCCGCGCTGTCTCGCAGCACCAGGTAGTAGAAGCTGCCGTCGGATCCCTCGGCGGGACGGATGATGAAGTCCTCCTTGAGGAAGCCCTTCTCCTTCTTCCAGCCCTCGGGGAGGACTGCGGAAGTGAAGGAGTCATCGAGCGCCTGGGCACTGTCCGCACTCGTCGCATGGGCGATGTACTTGTTGCCCAGCTGGTCGATCACGTAGTAGCGCATGATCTTCTCGCCGTCCGGCTCATCGGTGTCCGTGGCCCAGAACTCCATGTTCTGCGCCTTGTAGTTGGCGGTGAGCTTCACGTCGCCCGGATTCGGGGTGAGAGTGAAGTTGCCCGCGAAGTAGGGGCCGAGATTGGACGGTGCCGGGTAGGTCGTACGGTCGTTGTAGGGCCACATGGCATTGATGGCCGACGACATGGATCCCCAGGTGTAGCCATCAGAAGTCGTCGCGTAAACCGTGTCGCAGATGGGGGCCCCGGGGGAGGCAATGAACTGCGACATCTGGAACTGCAGGTTGCGCGTCGAGTTCTTGGTCCAGCCGTCCGGCGGCACGTAGTCCGTCCAGGCATCGTCCGAGATCTCGTTGCTGCCACCGCCCTTGTAGGTGTTGACCGCGTTCTTGGGATCCTCCTGCACCGGGGAGATGTCGATGATCTCGTGGGCGACCTCAAGAGGCTTCCACGGGATGGTCGGGCACTCCGTGCGGGGGTGCGGCGTGACCGGGGCCGGCGCCGCCGTCGCCGCGGGCACACCGCCTACGAGGATGAGGGCCATGGCGGACGAGCACGCGGCCGTGGCCAGGGCTGTTGATCGTGTGAACTTCACGTAACCTCCGGAGACTCGTGAACGCCTCGACCTGACGCCAAGGCGACGTGACACCACATCGCCATTGCGAACGATGCGATCGCGACGCTAGGACCGGACTGCACCCCGCGAGATATTGCCCGGGCACGTGTGCCAGCGCACTGAACACATGTCTCCATTCAGGAACACATGTCTATGGCGGTGGCATCACATCACACGGAGAACGTTGCCTGCAGGGTCACTCCACGAGCAGAGGGAATCCACCGCCACTCACCCTGGGCGACAGCGCACCAGGCATCCATGATCGCGGAGCCAGCCCCTCGCGCGATGTCCCCCGGAGGGAGGCCGCGACCGTCGTCGCTCACCACGAGGGCCAGGGTGCTTGGCGTGGGCATCGTGAGGGAGACGGAGGTCCGTGACGCTCGGCCATGCGCGGCCGCATTCAAGATCGCCTGCTCCGTGACGCGATACACGGCGACGAGCAGATCCCGAGGGACGGTTCCCTGAACGAGCAGATCGCGGGCTGGGGAGTCGAAGCTGATGCGCACGGTCAGGGCGGGACTCCAGGAGTCCGCCAGGTCGTCGAGAGCGGTGTCGAGGCCGACCGACCCAAACGCGGGACTCAAGCGGCGGCTTGCGGACCGCACTTCGGTGGAGCGGATGCGCTCCAGCTCGGCGATCGAGCGTTCGAGCCTCTCCGAGACAGCCGGATCCACGCCCTCCGTGGCCGCACGCAACTCCATGGCCACGACCAGGAGATCCGCCTGCACTCGATCATGCAGGAACTCGGCCACGTTGCGACGGGCTCGCTCATCGGCTTCGACAACAAGGCGTTGCTGCTGAACGACGATCTCCAAGGCAGCCGTCGCCATGGCCGCCTGACGCACGTAACGGCGCGTGAGCAGCCCCGCGACGGATTGGACCACCGTGATCGTGACGAAGGTGCGCACGGTGTTGGGAAGGAATCCAGACGCGGCCATGGACGGTGAGGCCACCAGGATGGGCGACAGCACGAAGAGGCGAACCAGGCCACCCACCGCGGAGGCCGTGATCACGGCGAGGAGATAGGCACCTCGGGACGGGCTTCCCTCCGGATCAGCGCGGAGCACCCGTGAGAAGAGCCACAGCACCACTCCGATGGCCACGCTCGCGATCAGCGCATTGCCCACCACGAGGACGGGGTCGAAGGGGCTGAGCCCAGCATCGCCGTACTGTCCGACGATGGCCGGGGCCGCATGCTCGGGTAGGTCGACGCAGACATTGCGACAACTGTCGAAGTTGCCGAATACCGACACCTGCAGATTTGTCAGGAAGAAGAAGAGAAAGGTGATGCTCGAGACGACGACCGGGAAGAAAGGCCATGGCCCTAAGACGAAGCGCACGACCTCGTGCAGAACCCCACTGCCACCTTTCGCGTCAGCGCTACGGGCGCCTTTCGCGTCAGCGCGTCCTGAGGCCACTCGCCGGTCCGCCACGGACACCCTCAGTTCTGACCGAAGTCGCGAGTCTCACGGACATAGCGGAGAACAGCCAGGGTGCGCAGGTCGGCTCCCTCCGGGGGATCAGGCACGAGGACCTGGTATGTCCGCGACAGCTCCTGTCGCACCACTCCGGGCGTCAGGTCGAGACGCTTTCCTATCGTCGGGGCCTCCAGCCCCTCCGACGCGAGCGCCATGATGTCGCGCTGCCGCTGAGTGAGGTGGGACACGGCCGGCGCCTGCTCGCCCAGCTGTCGCTTCACCATCGCCGGATCCACGACATTGAGTCCGCGCGCCGTGGAGTGCAGGACATCACTCAGGTAGTTGGGGTGGAGGTCCGCCCGCTTCAGGATGAACGACCAGCCGTGCCGCTGCTCATCATCGAACCGCGTAAGGAAGGCCGGGACCTGGTGCTGCGACAGGACCACGACCCCGATCTCGGGACGACGTTCGCGCAGCGTGATCCCCAACTCGATGCCGGAGATTTCATCGTCGCCCAGGGCCAGGTCCAGGAGAGCGACATCGAACTCCACCCCCGCAGCCGTGGTGAGAGCCTCCGAGGGCGAGCCCGCGGTCGCCACCACCTGCAGGTCCTTGCGACTCGTGAGGATCGTCGACAGGATCCCGCGCAGGGCCGGATCATCCTCGACGTACAGCACGCGCAGCGGAGCGGAGGTCTGCGTCGAGGGCATGGCCTGATCACAGCACAGGGCCAATCCACAGGCCAGGGGGCCCTCACAGATGTCTCGCCTTCGGCCCGACACCGTGCTAGCACCGTAGTGACGCTGGGTCGCCTGCTTTAGGCTCCCAGCGCTAGGCCCATCGTCCCCCGCCCCGAGTAGCGAGGAATGCCATGCGAGGTCCAACCCTTTCGTCGCGGATGATCCACCGAGCGAGGCCTGCGGCCGTCGGCACCGTCGTCCTGGCCGTCGCCTGTGCCGTCACTCCCTCCGCCCAGGCCACGCCCGAGGCACCCTCGACACGAGCCGCGGCCGCGCCCACGGCGTACAACAAATGGGCCTGGTTCAAGGACACCTACTGGATCGTTCCGAAGAAGGGCATCTACTCGGTGATGCACGTGCAGGACGGCAACAAGTGGGTCGTGACCCGGGGGCAGACTGTCTTCCACATCCAGGACTACTTCAACGGCTACTGGACCGGATCCGTCGTCGTGAAGCTCTCGCGGGCGAAGGTCACCACCTGCCAGTTCGTGCTCGGCCAGGTGACCCCGGAGGGCAATGTCTACATGACGATGTTCTCCGCGGACACGGGCGAGATCGTGAACAACCCTGTCGGGTCGATGGTGCGCAAGCAGGGCGAATGGTCGATGGTCAACCAGATGACCGGGCCTTCGTCCGACGGCACGAGCAGCCTTAGCCACTGGGCCTACATGATGCAGTCGAAGAAGGGCGATGCCACCTACAAGAATCTTCCCTTCGTGCACCAGTCGATTCCGGACTTCATGGGGAGCTGCCCCAAGGCCCCGCCGCTCATCGTCCCGGAGCGCTAGCGCCCCGACCGGCACGTCGTTGAGTGGCGACATATGTCGTTCATGGGGGCGTATTCCGTGCCATAACCCGCCACTCAACGACGTGGGCGAGGCACGGGGCCCGAAGTCCCCCGCGGGATCAGGCGCGTCTCCACGCGCCGATGCACGGGCTCGGCACCGGGCCGTGCGATGCGCTCGGTGAGGAGCTCGGCGGCGGTGCGGCCCATCTCCGCCAGCGGTTGCGCCACTGTCGTGAGGTCGAGGGAGTCGAGCAGCCTCATGCCGTCGTAGCCGACGAGCGATACATCCTCCGGGACTCGCAGCCCGCGATCGCGCAGTGCCGCGAGGGCACCGATCGCGGCGAGGTCATTGGCGACGAAGAGCGCGGTCGCACCCTCGTCGACGGCGGCGACTGCTCCGGAGTAGCCGCCGGACTCGGTGAAGGCCCCCTCAATCACGGTCACGTCGAGCCCGAGGGCAGCCATGGCCTGCTCATATCCGGTACGCCGCTCCCGGGCAATACGGTTGTCACCACCGGTGACGTGCGCGATGCGGACATGGCCCAGTCCGGCCAGGTGTTCTACCGCGAGACGCGCGCCGGCGGCATCATCGCCGCTCACCGAATCGAGCCCGTCGATACCGTCGGTGCGCCAGGTGACGACCACGGTCGGCACCTCGCGCGCGTTGGTGACCAGGTCGTCGTCCGGAAGTCGATGCGCAATGAGAATGACGCCCTCGACGCGGGACTCGAGCAAGCGCGTGATCTCAGTACGCTCCGTCGCCGGATCGGCGTTCCCTGTCA
>JBPCSL010000117.1:0-28894 GCA_051007175.1 Candidatus Nanopelagicales bacterium | reverse complement strand
GTGAGGCAGCAGACGTTCTCGATGCCGAAGAGGCTTGCCCCGATGATGTCGGCCTGCATGGCCAGCCGGTTCTTGTCGCGGCACACGACCTGGAGGATCGGCTCGAGTCCGAACTGCGTCATGCCGATGGCCACGGAGGTGTTGGACGCGTGGGCGTGGGCCGCCGGGTTGTCCGTGGCGTTGACGGCATCGACGTAGGGGCGCAGGGCATCGGCGGCCCGCTCGATGGCCGCGAGGCCACCGCCGTCGATGCTGGGGAACTCCGCGGTGACGACCGGTCGGTCTCCGGATGCCAGCAGCGCTGCGAGCCGACTCATGCGTGGAACCCTTCCGGCAGCAGGCATGGGTCGTCGACTTCGACCATGCTCGCTCCAGGCACGTCCGAATGCTGCTCGCGTGACTCGCCCTGCCACCCGGCGGGAGTCCGGCGGTCGCGGCCCGTCACGAGGTTGGCCCAGGAGGCGGTGCCCTTGAGCCGGTTGTCGACGGGTGGCCTCAGGTCGTGGAACTCCTCTTCCCAGAGGTGCGGCATCAGGGGGGAGTGGCTGCGCTCCTCGGCCTTTACCCACACGCAGCGCATCTCCGGCTTCACCTCGCAGTGGCCGTCCTCGCGCACGCCGCCGCATGGGCCGTTGCGCAGGGTCTTGGGGCACGTCATCGGGCAGGTCATCCCGGTGGAGTGCAGGACGCACTGGCCGCACATGCGGCAGTCCCACACCGGCTTCTTGACGGCGTGCTCCAGCAGGGGAAGGAGCCGGGGCATGGCTATCCGGCGCGCTTCGCCGCCACGAAGTCCTTGGCCTTGCGCACCGCCGTCGCCGCGTCGGCGGCGTAGCCGTCGGCCCCGCAGACATCGGCGTACTCCTGGGTCACGGGGGCTCCGCCCACCATGACGACGACCTTGTCGCGCAGTCCGGCCTTCTCGAGCGCGTTGATATTGGCCTTGAACATCGGCATGGTCGTGGTGAGGAAGGCGGACATGCCGACGATGTCGGGCTGGTGCTCCTCGATGGCCGCGATGAACTTCTCCGGCGGCACCTGCACGCCGAGATCGATGACGGTGAAGCCCGCGCCCTCGAGCATGATGTTGACGAGGTTCTTGCCGATGTCGTGCACATCGCCCTTGACGGTGCCCATGACGAAGGTGCCGACGCTCTCCACGCCGGTCTGCGCGAGCAGTGGGCGCAGCAGGTCGAGGGCCCCGGCCATGGCCTTGCCGGCGATGAGCATCTCGGGGACGAACCAGTCGCCGCGCTCGAAGCGCGCGCCCACCTCCTCAAGCGAGGGGATCAGTGCGTCGAAGAGCAGGGTCTCCGGGCTCATGCCGGAATCGAGCCCGGCCTGCGTGAGCTCGAGGACGGCCGGCTTATTGCCCACCATGGTCTCGTCGTAGAGGCCCTTGAGGATCTCCTCGTTGGTCATGCTGCTCCCTCCGTGCGGGTGCGTGCCCGGCGCGCGCCGGGCCGCAGGGCAAGGCCGATGGCATTCGCCGCCTCGATGACGAGGGGAATCGTGGTCTCCACCTCGTCGGCGGTGAGCCGGAGGGTGGGTCCGGACACCGAGACGGCGGCCACGACGGTACCGTCCGCCGACTCCACCGGCGCGGCGACGGCCACCAGGCCCGGCTCGAGCTCGGAGTCCACGACCGCGTATCCCTGGTCGAGCACGCACTCGAGCTCCGACGCGAGGCGATCGCGCGAGGTGATGGTGCGATCGGTGTAGCGGGTGAGACGGCCGGCGGGCAGCGGCTCGCCGTGGGCGAGGAAGACCCTGCCGAGGGCACTGCAGTGGAAGGGGACCGGCCGGTCGAGCCAGTTGACGGCCCCCAGGAGGTAGGTGGAATCGACCTGCGCGACCTGGCGCACCTCCCCGCCGAAGGGGATGGCGAGGTTGACGGTCTCGCCGGTGAGGGCACCCAGCCGCTGGAGATGCGGCTGGGCGAGCCGCACGAGGTCATCCTCAGGCCGCAGGCTCAGCGCATAGTCGGTGATCGCGGTGCCCGGCACAAGGGCGCCTTCGTCGTCGCGCTCGAGAAGGCCATTGCGCTCCAGGCTCGACAGCAGGCGCGACACCGTGCTCTTGGGCAGTCCGCTGTCCGCGACGAGGCTGGCGAACGAGACGGGCTCGGGGGCGGCGAGCACTTTCACCAGAAGGTCGGCAGCGCGATCCACCGCCTGAGCACCGACTGGAGCCGCCATCGCCCCTCCCACCTGTGTTTCACCATATGGAACACATGTTCCGAAACGGAGTGTAGGATCGCGAGCGCCCACCGCGCAAGGAGGACAGCGATGTTCGAGAACACCATGCCGCGCTACGAGATCCTCTCCGAGGACGCCATGGCGGTGCTGGACCGAGGCTGGCGGCGCATCGTCTCCGAGCTCGGCGTGGAGTTCGTCAAGCCCGAGGCCGTCGAGCTCTTCAAGGCCGCGGGGATGCGGACGGACGGCGACAAGGTCTTCTTCGACCCGGACTTCGTGCTGGAGCAGGTGGCCAAGGCGCCGCGGGAGTTCGACATCCAGGCGCGCAACCCGGCCCAGAGCGTCCACATCGGCGGCAACTCAATGGTCTTCTCGAGTGTCTACGGACCGCCGTTCGTCCGACAGGGCGACGTGCGCCGCGATGCCACGATGGAGGACTACCGCAACTTCGCCAAGCTGGCGCAATCGTTCTCGGCGATGGACAGCGTGGGCGGCGTCGTGTGCGAGCCGAGCGATGCTCCCCTGGACTCGCGCCATCTCGACATGCTGTACGCCGCGATGACGCTCACCGACAAGTTCTACATGGGCAATGTCGTGAGCGGGACGAGGGCCCTCGACACGATCAGGATGAGCGAGATCCTCTTCGGCGGCCGCGAGGCGATCGAGCAGACGCCTGTGTGCATCTCGCTCATCAACTGCAACTCCCCGCTGCGGTGGGACGACCGCATGCTCGAGGCGCAGTTCGAGTACGCCAAGGCGATGCAGCCCGTCGTGCTCACCCCCTTCCTCCTCATGGGCGCCATGTCCCCGGTCTCCATCCCGTCGACGCTCGCGCAGCAGATGGCCGAGACCCTCACCGGCATCGCCCTCACCCAGCTCATCCGGCCGGGCGCGCCGGTGGTCTTCGGCTCCTTCCTCTCCAACATCGACATGCAGTCGGGGTCGCCGCAGTTCGGCACTCCCGAGTCGGCCATCGGCCTGCTGTGCACCGGCCAGATCGCCCGGCACTTCAACCTGCCCTTCCGCACGGGAGGCGGCCTCAACTCCTCGCAGACCCCGGATGCGCAGGCGGCGTTCGAGTCGCTCATGACGATGCTGCCGACATTCCTCGCGGGCACGAACTTCGTCATGCACACCGCAGGGTGGCTCGAGGGCGGCCTGGTGGCGAGCTTCGAGAAGTACGTCATCGACATGCAGATGCTGGAGTCCCTCCAGCGCGAGTTCACCCCTGTGGACTTCTCCGACGAGGAGCTCGCCTTCGGTGCCCACGAGGAGGTGGGCGCCGGCGGTCACTTCCTCGGCGCCGAGCACACGATGGAGCGCTTCCGCACCTGCTTCTACCGCCCCTTCCTGTGGAACTCCGACAACTTCGAGCGCTGGACGCGCCTCGGCGCGCGCGATGCCGTGGAGCGCGCGCGGGAGATCTACGAGAAGAAGCTCGAGGACTACGAGCAGCCGCCTCTCGACGAGACGATCCGCGCGGAGCTCGAGGACTACGTCGTACGCCGGCGGGCCGAGCTCGGCGACTGACCGACGCGGGCCAGCCCGACAGGGACGGCTGTGCCGGCCCGCCGGGCCGTCCGGGGCGAGCCTGCGCGGCTAGCATGGCGCGCGCATTCCAGCCCCCCGACACCCTGGATGGTCCCCATGCCCGTGCGCCGCGCCCTCGTCCTCGCCGTCGCGGTTTTCTCCCTGCCGCTCCTGGTGGCCCTGCCCTCGCAGGCGCAGGAGCGCGCCGAGGTCCTGAAGACCCTCGACTTCCGCATCGACCTCCAGCCCGCCGGCTCCGATACCTATGCGCTTCCCGGCGATGTCAGCTACGGGCAGGGTCGCCTCGTTGGCACGACGACGTGGGGTCGGCGCCCCGCGATGGTCGACTGGATGTGCAGCCACGTCTCCTCCGGCGGCGTCGGCCCCGCGAACGACCTCATCACCGTCACGCGCTCCGATGGTGCTGTCCTCGCCCTGTCGGTGACGGGTTGGGTGGCCGACGGCACCCTGAGGGGCACTGTGCAGGTGCTCGGCGGCAAGGGCGCCTATCGCGGGGCGACGGGCACCGGCACCGTCGTCGGCCACGAGGGCTCGGCCCGGCTGTCCCTCGCCGTGAGCCAGGGCGGCGGGCGGGCGCTTCCGCGGCATGGGGTGGGCTGCTAGGTCTCGGTCCGCTCCCCCGCGGATCGCCGTAAGGTGACGGCATGCCCAGGGGTTACGACTACATCATCGTGGGAGGCGGCTCCGCCGGCGCGGTCCTCGCCGCGCGCTTGAGCGAGGATCCGTCGACCGAGGTCCTCGTCCTCGAGGCCGGTCGCCCCGACTACCCCTTCGACGTCTACATCCACATGCCGGCGGCGCTCACCTTCCCCATCGGCAACCCGCTCTACGACTGGATGTACTCCACGCAGCCCGAGCCCTACATGAACAATCGGCGCATCACGCACGGGCGCGGCAAGGTCCTCGGCGGATCCAGCTCCATCAACGGCATGATTTTCCAGCGCGGCAATCCACTCGACTACGAGCGCTGGGCGGCGGATCCCGGCATGGAGACCTGGAGCTACGCCCACTGCCTGCCCTACTTCAAGAAGATGGAGGACTGCCCGGCCGGTGCCGATGAGTGGCGCGGCAAGGAAGGTCCGCTGATCCTCGAGCGCGGCGAGACGCGCAATCCCCTCTTCGGCGCCTTCTTTACGGCGGTGCAGGAGGCCGGGCACCAGCTCACGGCCGACGTCAACGGCTACAAGCAGGAGGGCTTCGCGGCCTTCGACCGCAATGTGCACGACGGTCGGCGCTACTCAGCGACCAAGGCCTACCTCCGGCCGGCCATGTCGAGGCGCAATCTCACGGTGAAGACGCGCGCTCATGTCACGCGCATCCTCTTCGATCCCTCGTCGGCGACGCCCAAGGCCACGGGGGTCGAGGTCTCCCTCGGCGGCAAGGCGCCCATCCGCGTGCGCGGCTCCGAGGTCATCCTCTGCGGCGGCGCCTTCAACTCGCCGCAGTTGCTGCAGCTCTCGGGCATCGGCAATGCCGACGAGCTCGCCGCCGTCGGCGTCGACCCCGTGCTGGACCTCCCGGGCGTGGGAGAGAACCTCCAGGACCATCTCGAGGTCTACGTGCAGCATGCCTGTACGCAGCCCGTGTCGCTCAACCCCAACCTGCAGCTGTGGCGCCGCCCCTTCATCGGCGCGCAGTGGCTGTTCCTGCGCTCGGGTCCCGGCGCCTCGAATCACTTCGAGGCGGGCGGCTTCATCCGCAGCAATGACGACGTCGAGTATCCCAACCTCATGTATCACTTCCTGCCGATCGCGGTGCGCTACGACGGCACGGCCCCGGCCGGAGGCCACGGCTACCAGGTGCACATCGGCCCGATGTACTCCGATGCGCGGGGCAAGCTCTGGATCACCGGCCCGGATCCCTTCGCGCCGCCGTCATTCCAGTTCAACTACCTGTCCACCGAGCAGGACAGGCGCGAGTGGGTCGAGGCGATCCGCAAGACTCGCGAGATCCTGGCCCAGCCGGCGTTCGCTCCCTACAGCGGCGGCGAGATCTCGCCCGGGCCCGAGGTCGAGACCGACGAGAAGATCCTCGACTGGGTCCGCCGGGACGGCGAGACGGCGTACCACCCGTCGTGCACGGCGCGCATGGGCATCGACGGGATGTCGGTGGTCGACCCGCTCACGATGCGCGTGCACGGCACGGAGGGCCTGCGCGTCGTCGATGCCTCGGCCATGCCCTACGTCACCAATGCCAACCTCTACGCGCCCACGATGATGATGGCCGAGAAGGCCGCCGACCTCATTCGCGGCAACACCCCGCTGCCACCCGATGACGCTCCCTTCTACCGGCACCGCGAGGCCGCGCATGCCTGACCTCTACATCGACGGCTCGTGGACCTCGGCGGCCGAGGGGGGCACGCGTGAGATCCGCTGCCCGGCCGATGGTCAGCTCGTGCGCACGGTCGACGAGGCGACGGCGGTTGACACCGTCCGGGCCATCGAGGCCGCGCGCGCTGCCTTCGATGACGGCCGGTGGCGTGACATCCCCTTCACCGAGAGGGCGCAGCTCCTCCTGCGCGTGGCCGACTACCTCGAGCGCGACGTCGACGAGATCGCGCGTGCGGAGTCCCTGGACACGGGCAAGCGCATGCTGGAGGCCCAGTACGACGTGGCCGATGTCGTGCGCTGCTTCCGCTACTTCGCCGGCCTCGCGGCCGGTGACGCCATGGGCGGCCGCGTCGTCGATGCGGGCAATCCCGCCGTGCGGTCGCGCGTGGACTACGAGCCGGTCGGTGTCTGCGGCCTCATCACCCCCTGGAACTACCCCCTGCTGCAGGCCTCGTGGAAGGTGGCCCCGGCCGTGGCGGCCGGCAACGCCTTCGTCCTCAAGCCGAGCGAGCTGACGCCGAGCACGACGATCCATCTCATGCGCCTGCTCGAGGAGGCAGGGCTGCCGGGCGGCGTCGGCAACCTGGTCCTCGGCGCGGGCGCCAGCGCGGGCGCGCCGCTGGCCTCCCACCCCGGCGTCGACATGGTGTCGTTCACCGGGGGAGTGGTCACCGGTCGGCGGATCATGGCCGATGCCGCCGCCACGGTGAAGAAGGTGGCTCTCGAGCTGGGCGGCAAGAACCCCAACATCGTCTTCGCCGACGCCGATCTCGAGGCGGCGATCGACAACGCCGTCACGGCGGTCTTCCTCCACTCCGGCCAGGTCTGCTCGGCGGGAGCCCGGCTCCTGGTCGAGGAGGGCATCCACGACGAGGTCGTCGCCGGCATCGTGGAGAAGACCCGGAGGATCCGGCTCGGGGGTCCCTTCGACCCCCGTGCAGAGACGGGACCGTTGATCTCGGACGGTCACCGGGAGAAGGTCGCGGCGTATGTCGCCGGCGCGCTGGCCGAGGGGGCCGTCCTGCGCTGCGGGGGCTCGGCCCCGGATCCCGGCGAATACCCCGCGCTGGCTGCGGGCTCCTATTACCTTCCTACTGTGCTCGACAACTGCCGCACCGATATGACGTGCGTCCAGGACGAGTCCTTCGGTCCCGTGCTCACCGTGGAGACCTTCCGCGATGAGGCCGAGGCGATCCGGCTGGGCAACGACACCGTCTACGGCCTCGCCGGCGCGGTGTGGACCTCCGACGCTGGCCGGGCGGAGCGCGTGGCGGGTGCGCTGCGCCACGGCACGATCTGGATCAATGACTACCACCCCTACCTGCCGCAGGCCGAGTGGGGAGGCTTCAAGCAGTCCGGGATCGGCCGCGAACTGGGGCCGACGGGCTTCCACGAGTACCTCGAGGCCAAGCACGTCTACCGCAATCTCGAACCCGCACCCAGCGGGTGGTTCGACGAGGAGCCCGCGTGACCGTGACCGAGACTGCGATCACCACCCCGGCCATTTCGGTCCGCAACCTGTGGAAGGTGTTCGGACCCCAGGCCGACAAGATCGTCGGGACGCCATTCGCCCACCTGTCGCGCGAGGATCTGCTCAAGGAGACCGGCTGCACGGCGGCGGTGCGCGACGTGTCCTTCGACGTGGCCGACGGAGAGGTCTTCGTCGTCATGGGGCTCTCGGGATCCGGCAAGTCCACGCTCGTGCGCTGCCTCACCCGGCTCATCGATGCCACCGCCGGAGAGGTGCTCATCGAGGGTGACGACATCCTCAAGGCCTCTCCCTCGCAGTTGCGCGAGCTGCGGCGCACCGAGTTCTCCATGGTCTTCCAGCACTTCGGCCTGCTGCCGCACCGCAAGGTCATCGACAACATTGCCTACCCCCTGGAGATCCAGGGCGTGAAGAAGGACGTGCGCTACTCCAGGGCCGAGGAGGTTATCCAGCTCGTCGGCCTCCAGGGCTACGGCAATGCCTATCCGGAGCAGTTGTCCGGCGGCATGCAGCAGCGCGTGGGCCTGGCGCGGGCCCTCGCCGTAGACCCGGACGTCATGTTCCTCGACGAGCCCTTCAGTGCGTTGGATCCCCTGATCCGCCGCGATATGCAAGCGGAGGTGATCCGGCTCCACCGCGAACTCGGTAAGACCATGGTCTTCATTACCCATGACCTCGCCGAGGCGATGAAGTTGGGCGATCGCATCGCGATCATGCGCGATGGGGCGGTGGTCCAGATGGGCACCGCGATGGACCTGGTCCTCAACCCGGCTGATGCGTACGTCGAGGACTTCCTGCGCGACATCCCGAAGAGTCACGTGCTGACCCTGGCGGCGATCGCGCGACCCGCGGCCGAGGGCGAGCGCACCGACGGGCCTGAGCTGCCGTCCGACATGATCATCAAGGCGGCGACGCACGCCATCATCGCCGCGCACGTGCCGGTCCGCGTTGTGGAGGACGGCCGGCTCATCGGAGTGGTGACGACCGAGGACGTCCTCACCCTCATCGCGGGCGATCCCGCCTCCGAGCTGGACGACTAGCCGTGACGTCACGCTCACTGCTGTCGCGCAGGTGGGTGCAGGCGCTCATCGTCCTCGTGGCGTGGGCGACGACCGCCACGCTCCTCAAGGGCGTGCAGACGCAGGAGCTGTCTACCGCGTCGGACTCGCCGTTCACGTCCGTCCTGCGCGACGTGGCCTCGTCGATCCGCGGCAATCGGAGCGACAACCCCCTCTTCGTCTACGTCTTCAACCCGATCCGGGCCTTCATCTCCGGTGTCATCGAATTCATCATGTCGGTGATCGCGGACCCGGCGAAGGGCAACCTCATCCCCCTGCTGGGCTGGTTCGGCACGCTGGTCCTCGTCGGCTTCATCGTCTACGCGGCCTCCACGTTGCGCATGGCGCTTTTCAGCATGTTCATGCTCCTGCTGTGCGGGATGCTCGGCATGTGGGTGCTCACCATGGAGACCCTCGCCATGACGATCGGCGCTGTGGTGCTCTCCCTCGTCGTCGCACTGCCGCTGGGGGTGTGGGCCGGGCTCAATGACCGGGTCATGAAGGTCCTGAGACCGTGGCTCGACCTCGCCCAGGTGCTGCCCACCCTGGTCTACCTGGCGCCGCTGGCCCTGGTGTTCCTCATCGGCATCGCCTCGGCCACCATCGCGACGATGATCTACGCGATCCCCATCTGCATTCGCATCACGGCGCACGCCATCACGAGCCTCAAGCAGGGACCCGTCGAGGCCGGGGTGTCCATGGGGTCGACGAAATGGCAGCTCCTCACGCGGGTGCAGCTGCCGATGGCCAAGAGCACGATCATCCTGGCGATCAACCAGACGACTCTCGCCGCGCTCTCCTTCGTGGTCATCGCGGCGCTCATCGGAGCGCCGGGCCTGGGCAAGCCGGTCGTCCAGGCCCTCACGATCCGCAATGTCGGCGATGGGGTTGTCGCGGGCCTTGCCGTCGTGTTCCTCGCGATCATGCTCGATCGAGCGACGACGGCCGCTGTCACGCGCGACCAGTCGGGGTATGCCGCCGCCGACGAGGTCAAGGTGCGCCGCCGCATCGGGCTCGGAATCTTCGCGGTGGTCACGCTCGTCGCGATCTACCTGTCGCGGTTCGTGCTGTGGTTCGCGGTCTTTCCGCAGGAGCTCAACGTCGGGGATCAGGTGGCCAGCGTGGCCAATTCGATCTCCCTGTGGATCACCGACCACCTGAGCTTCCTCACGGTGACGGGCAGCGAGGGATTCACCGTGTGGTTCCTCAATCCGCTGCAGGATCTCCTGGCCAACTCCCCCTGGTGGCTCACCCTCATCGCCATCACCCTGTTGGCCTTCATCCTCGCGGGCCGCACGGTCGGCATCCTCACCTTCGTGCTCCTTGTCCTCATCATGGCGACAGGCCTGTGGAATGACACGATGCTCACCTTGGCGATGACCCTCATCGCCACGCTCCTGGTCGTCCTCATCGGACTGGTCCTGGGGGTGTGGGCTGGCCGCAGTGCCCGCGTCGACAGGTTCCTCAAGCCGTTCCTCGACGCCGGCCAGACGATGCCGGCGTTCGTCTACCTCGTCCCTGTCCTCGCGCTCTTCGGTCCCACGCGCTTTGCCGCCATCATCCTCGGCGTCGTGTATGCCGCCCCGGTGGTGATCCGCGTGGTGGCGGACGGAGTGCGCAGGGTGCCCAAGGAGTCGGTGGAGGCGGCGGTGTCCATGGGCTCCACGACCTTGCAGGTGATCACGAAGGTGCAGGTGCCGGCATCGCGCCGCTCGATCCTCCTCGGCGTCAATCAGGGCCTGATCTTCGTGCTCGCGGTCGTCGTCATCGGAGGGTTCGTGGGGGCGGGCGGCCTGGGCTACCTCGTCATCGTGGGGCAGTCCAAGCCCGAACTCGCCGGCAAGGGCCTGGCGGCCGGTATCGCCATCGTCCTGCTCGGCATCATCCTTGACCGCATCGCCCAGGGCCGGCCGCAGCCCAAGGGGCCCCTCGGGCATTGATCTACGCCGAGACCAACCCGTTATCCCCATTTTCCGTCCGGGTAGGCCGACCCCTCCTACGATGGCGCGAAACCGGACTTTCACGGGAGGAAGCATGAAGCGAGTAGGCACGCGCGCCGGCCTGATGGCCGCGCTCGCCGTGGTCGGACTGGGCCTCGCGGCCTGCGGCGGCGGCGTCAATTCCCAGTCGAGCAGCTCGGCAGCGCCGGCAAGCTCGGCAGCGGGATCTAGCGCGGCCCCGGCCGAGTCGAGCGCCGCTCCTGCGGCCGACTGCGGTGCCTGGTCCGTGGCCATGCACGCATGGGTGGGCTACACCGCGTCGGCACAGGTGCTGAGCGATGTCGCGCGCGAGAAGCTCGGCTGCGACATCACGCAGACGCAGCTCGACGAGGGCGCCACCACCTACGACGCGATGGAGGCCGGCACCATCGACCTCATCGTCGAGGACTGGGGCGGCGGCCGCTGGCAGGAGTGGGTGGATCGTGGCGCCGTGGTCGAGGTCGGCCCCAATGGCAACGTCGGTCTCATCGGCATGTACGTCCCGCAGTGGATGTGCGACCAGTACCCCGACATCAGCGATAGCGCCAACCTCAACAAGTACGCCGATCTCTTCAAGACCCCCGAGTCCGGCGACAAGGGCGCCTGGCTCGAAGGGCCTCCCGGCTACACCACCGTTGGCGAGAAGATGATCGAGGCCAATAAGCTCAACTTCAAGGCGATCAACACCGGCTCCGAGGCAGCGCTCATCGAGGCTCTCGACAAGGGCATCAAGAACAAGACGCCCGTCCTCGCCTACGGCTGGGAGCCCTGGTACTACATGGCCAATGCCGATGTATGCCGCATCAACTTCCCTGCCAATGACTGGACCGATGCGGCCAAGGCCAGCGGGCTCACCGACTACCCGGAGTCCCCGCTGATCAAGATCGCGAGCACCAAGCTCATGGATTCCGGCAGCCCCTTCGCGACGCTGGTCACCAACTTCGTGTGGACCAACGAGGACCAGAACCAGGTCGCTGCGGACATCGAGGGCGGCATGTCGCCCGAGGAGGCCGCGAAGAAGTGGATCGACGCCCATCCGGACGTCGTGGCCACGTGGCTGGCGGGCACGGGCGCTTCCTGACCGACGCGCATCACGTGGGGCCCCGGGCATCGCCCGGGGCCCCACGTGCGTTCGTGACCGGTCTCCGGGGGAGGCGGGCATGGCGGATGTGGTGGGATGAGGCATGACCGAGGCAATCCTGCTCGTGGGTGGCCAGGGCACGCGTCTCCGGCCGCTCACCGCCGCCACGCCGAAGCCCATGCTGCCCGTGGCCGGCCTGCCGGTGACGGTCCACCAGATCACCCGCGCCCGCGATGCGGGAGTGCACCGCGTCGTGCTCGGCACGTCGTACCGGGCGGAAGTCTTCGCCGAGCGGCTCGGCGACGGCAGCGACCTCGGCGTCGAGATCGCCTACGCCGTCGAGGACGAGCCGCTGGGCACGGGAGGGGCGATCCGCCATGCGGCCGGGCTGCTCCACTCCGCCCCCGGCGACCCCGTCCTCGTCCTCAACGGCGATGTGCTGAGCGGCGTTGACTACCGATCCCTCGTGCGGGGACACATCGACTCGGGCGCGGCCCTCACGCTCCATCTCACCCGCGTGGACGACCCGACGGCGTACGGGCTGGTCCCCACCGACAGTGACGGGAGGGTGCTCGCCTTTCGTGAGAAGCCGCAGACCCCCGAGGAGATCGTCACCGATCAGATCAATGCCGGCTGCTATGTCTTCACGCGCTCGGTCATCGACGAGATCCCGGCCGGCAGGCCGGTCTCCGTGGAGCGCGAGACCTTCCCGGACCTCCTGGATCGCGGCGTCCTCGTCCGCGGCGTGGTCGACGACGCCTACTGGCTCGACCTCGGCACGCCGTGGGACTTCGTGAGGGGATCGGCCGACCTCGTCCGTGGGATCGCGCCATGGCGGGGGCATGAGCCGTGCGAGGCGCTCGTGCTCGCGGGCGCCCAGGTCGACGACCGCGCCGTCGTCGGCGAGGGGACGACCGTGGGGCGCGGCGTCCGAGTGATGGGCGACGCCGTCGTCGAGGGGTCGGTGCTTCTCGATGACTGCGTCATCGAGCCCGGTGCCTGCGTGATCGACTCCGTCATCGGGGAGCGGGCGCGGATTGCCGCGGATGCCACCGTGGTGGGGGCGGTCATCGGCGACGATGCGGTGATCGGCTCGGGTAACGAGCTTCGCTCGGGGGCGCGCGTGTGGCCGGGCATCGAGCTGCCGCCGACCGCGGTGCGGTTCTCCAGCGACGCCTAGAGGCGCCGGACGAAGCCCTCGGGATCGCGCGGCGCTCGGTCAGCGGGGTCGCTGGCGGGATGGCCGATGGCGACGGCGCCGAGCGGCTGCCAGGAGCCGGGCAGTCCGAGTGCCTCCTGGACGACATCCGCGCAGAACACGGTCGAGGAGATCCAGGCCGACCCCAGTCCCTCCGCGGACAGCGCGATGAGCAGGTTCTCGACGGCGGCTCCTCCGGCCACCAGGAAGAGGTCCCGCTCGGCCGACCGGCGTCGCTCGTCGGGGTAGTCGTGGGCGCTGCCCTCGAGGTCGAGGAACGGGAGCACCACGACCGGGGCCCGTCGCAGGATGTCGCCGCGCGCGACGCGACGGCGTACCGCGTCGTCGTCGTAGCCGTCGACCTCCCGCAGGTCCCGCACCCAGCGCTGCTCCATGGCATCGAGGAGCGGTGTGCGGGCGTCGTCGAGGATGACGAAGCGCCAGGGCGTCGTGTGATGGGGGGAGGGAGCCGTCACGGCTGCCGCGATGGCCCGGTCGATAAGCGCGGGATCCACCGGCCGGTCGTCGAACTGCCGGACGGTCCGGCGCCGTCCGACGGCTTCGCGGCGCCCGATCGCGCGCGCCTCGGCGGAGCCCAGCGGGAAGAGGTCCTCCGATGCGGGGCGCACCATGGCCCGCGCGCCCGGCCCGTCGTCCTCGGTGACGAAGCCAGCGAGGCCCCGCACGATCGCCACCGGGAGGCCACGCGCCTTGCCCTTGACGAGGTCGGCCGCCGCGGCCGCCTCGTCGGCAATGGACACGACCGTGGTCTCCATGACGCGGCCGGCGGTGTCGGCGCGGCCGCGGTGGTCGTCCAGCGGAGTGATCCCGGCGGCGCCGATGGCGCAGTCGGTGAGGCCGTCCCTCCAGGGACGCCCCAGGGTGTCGGTGACGATGATCGCGAGGCGCCGTCCCGTCGCCGCCTGCAGCCGCTGGCGGATCTCGCGGGCGGAGGCATCGGCATCCCGTGGGAGCAGGAGGACCTGGCCATCGGGCGCGTTGCTGTTGTCGATCCCCGCCGCGGCGAGGACGAGCCCGTGGTGCGTGCGCACGATGCGGGTCTCCCCGCGCGGGGTCGACTTGGTGGCCACGACCTCGGCGGTCTCGGCCTCCAGTGCGGCGTCGCGCTGGTCGGCAGGGACCATGCGGCCCTCGGCCTTGCTCACCACCTTGCTCGTGACGACGACGACATCGTCGTCCGCGATTCCCTCGGTGCCGTCAGGCCAGATCACGTCCTGCAGGCGCGCGGCGATCTCGCCCGCGAGGTCCGTGCCCGCGGCGATGTCGCCGATGCCGGGAACCGCCGCGACCTGGAGCGCTGACGCCATGGGCTAGCGCACGCCGAGGTCGAGGGCCTCGGCCGCGATCGCCGAGGTGGCCGGAAGGTCGGTCATGAGCAGGGGTCGGGCCCGGCAGGGGATGCCCAGCGCCTCGACCGCTCCCACGGCATCGGCGTCCCCGGAGTCCACCAGCCACCCGTCGAGGATGCCGCCGGACCCCCGGGCCCCGTAGTGGGCGGCCACGGCCAGGGCCGAGGTCTCGACACCGATCGCCGCCAGGCAGGCGTCCGCCATGCCCCGCACGGGCCGGCCGCCGACGATCGGGGAGACGCCGATGACCGGGGCGGCGGTCGCGAGGAGGCTCTCCCGGATGCCCGGCACCTGCAGGATCGTGCCGACCGAGACCACGGGGTTGGACGGCGGCAGCAGCACGATGTCGGCGGCCTCGATGGCCTCGGTCACCCCGGGTGCGGGCTTCGCGTCCTCGGCGCCGACCAGCACGATCTCCCGCGCGGGGATCTCCGCGCGGTAGCGGACCCACCATTCCTGGAAGTGCAGCGCGCGCCTCGCTGGGTCCTCGACGATGACGTGCGTCTCGGCACGGTCGTCGGTCATGGGGATGAGGCGCACGCCGGGCTGCCAGCGGGTGCACAGTGCCTCGGTCACCGCCGACAGCGGGTAGCCCGCGTTGAGCATCTGGGTGCGCACGAGGTGAGTCCCGATGTCGCGGTCGCCCAGGCCGAACCAGGACGGCTCGACGCCGTAGGCCGCGAGCTCGTCCTTGACGGTGAAGGTCTCATCCTCGCGGCCCCAGCCGCGCTCCTCGGAGATGCCGCCGCCGAGGGTGTACATCACCGTGTCGAGGTCCGGGCAGATCCGCAGGCCGTGGAGCCAGATGTCGTCACCGGTGTTGCCGATCACCGTCACCTCGGTCTCCGGCCCCACCTGGGCCAGCAGTCCTCGGAGGAATCGGGCCCCGCCGATACCTCCGGCGAGGACCGAGATGCGGCTCGGCGGGACGGCCGAGCCGTCCCTATCGAGCTGGGCTGGCACGGGGCCTAGCCTGGCACGGGGCCGGCGGCCCACCATCTCGAAGGGGGCCCGGGCTTGACGCGGGCCGCGCGTACCTATGTAATGACACCGGTGTTATTTCGGGTCGCCGTAGTGCGACCCGCCTAGGGGCCGGGAGAGTCCGCCCTAGGCCCGAGGGAGGAGGACCGGCAGTGACGGATCCCGTGCTGCTGCCGCTCGCCGATGGCGGGGCCCTGGAATGGCAGGAGCGCGCCCTGTGCGCGCAGACCGATCCCGAGGCCTTCTTCCCGGAGAAGGGAGGCAGCACCCGCGACGCGAAGCGCGTCTGCCTCTCCTGCGAGGTCCGCGGTGACTGCCTCGAGTACGCCCTCGAGAACGACGAGAGGTTCGGCATCTGGGGCGGCCTCTCCGAGCGTGAGCGCAGGCGCCTGAAGAAGCAGGCCGTCTGACTGCAGACCCCCGCTCTCCCGGGCGACATCGCGTCACTGCCGTTGTCGTAGCCCGAGATGGGGCGGTCTGGTTGCCCGCGGTCCTCACCGTCCTCGGCGGGCAGACCCGACATCCCGACGCCGTCGTCGGCGTCGACGCGGGATCCACTGATTCCTCGGGTGCCATCCTCGCTGAGTCGCTGGGCGCCGATCGCGTGGTCACCCTGCCGGCCTCCGCGGAGGCCCCGGGCTTCGGCGAGGCCGTGGCGGCAGGCCTCTCGTCCGGGGTGCTCCGCTCCGATGTCGACGAGACCTTCGACGTCGAGGCGACCGAGTGGGTCTGGCTGCTCCACGACGACTCGGCCCCGTCGCCGGAGTGCCTCCAGGTCCTGCTTGACGCCGCTGACGCCCACCCTCGGGCGGCGATCCTCGGTCCCAAGGCCCTGGGCTGGCACGATCGCCGGCTCCTCCTCGAGGTCGGCTTCAGCATCTCCGGCTCCGGCCGACGGGTGACCGGACTCGAGCGGCGCGAGCACGACCAGGGCCAGCATGACGACCGCGGTGCCGTCCACGCGGTGGGATCCGCCGGCATGCTCATCCGCCGTGATGTCTGGGAAGACCTCGGCGGCATGGACCCGGCACTGCCGCTCTACCGCGATGACCTCGACCTGTGCTGGCGCGCCTGGCGGGCAGGCCACGAGGTGTACGTCGTGCCGCAGGCCGTCATCCACCACCGCGAGGCGTCGTATCACGGCCGACGCGAAGGCTCGACGTCCGCGGCCCGAGGGCACCGGCTGGACCGGCGCTCGGCCATGCACGTGCTGCTCGGGCAGACGCCGGGATGGGCCTTGCCCCTCCTCACTCTTCGCCTCTCCCTCGGATCGCTTGTGCGGTCCCTTCTCTACGTCCTGGGCAAGGACCTCAGCCGGGCCGGCGATGAACTCGCCGCGATCGGCAGCCTCATTGCCCATCCCGGATCCATGACCGCGTCCCGTCGCCGCGTCGCGGCGTCGTCGACACTCAGCTCCCGAGCGGCCGTGCGGGAGTTCCGCCCGCGTGCGCTGAGCCAGGCCCGGGCTGCGCTGGAGGCATTGGGCGGCATGATCGCTTCCGGGCGCTCCGCCGACAGCTCCGCGGTGGGAGGGATCGAGAGCGGACCGGTCTCCGATGACGCCGACCTCTTCGAGGATCCCGCGGGCGGCCTGCTCACCCGCGTGTTCGGGCGCCCGGCCGTGGTCATCGTCCTGGTGCTCGGCGTCCTGGCGCTCATCGCCGGACGCAGCCTGTGGTGGGGCGACGGCGTGCTCTTCGGCGGTGCCCTGCTGCCCGCCCCGGACGGGGCCGCCGACCTCTGGGGCTCCTACCTCGATGCCTGGCATGACGTCGGCATCGGATCGACGGTGCCCTCGGCCCCGCTGACGGCACTGCTCGCGTCGCTCGCGACGGTCCTGCTCGGCAAGGCACCGTTGGCGGTTGGCGTGCTGCTGTTCCTCGCCGTCCCTGTCGCGGGCCTGTCGGCGTGGTCGGCCCTGCGCGGCGTCGTCGCGAGCGCCGGCATTCGCGCCTGGGCCTCGGTGGCCTACGCGTTCCTGCCGGCCATGGCGGGTGCCATCGCCGGTGGGCGGCTCGGCGTCATCGTGGGCGTCATCCTCCTGCCGTGGATCGCGCGCGCCCTCGTGCGCACCCTCGGTCTCGGCGGCGAGATGCTCCCCGCTCCCAGCGGTCGCACCGCGTGGGCGGCCGGCCTCCTCCTCGCGCTCGGCGTCGCGGCAGCCCCGGTGCTGTGGGTGGTGGCGCTCCTCGCCTGCATCGCGGGCCTCGTCGTCGCCGTGCGTGCCCACGGTGGATTCGGCGAGTGGCGCGGACCTGTGGCTCTCACCGGTCTTCGCGCGCTCGTGGCGCTGCTCGTCCCGCTTCTCGTATTGCTGCCCTGGTCGACGTACCTCCTGTCCCATCCCGTGCTCCTGTTCGGCGATCTCGGCCTGCCGGATGCGGCCCTGGTCGACCCGCCGGCCTCGGCCCTGGGGATCGCCCTCCTGCAGCCCGGTGGCCCTGGGATGGTGCCGCTCTGGGTGACCGTGGGGGTCGTCCTCGCGGCGCTCGCCGCCCCGCTGCGCGCCACGCGTCGGCCGTTGATCCTCACCGCGTGGGGTGTCGGTCTCGCCGCCCTATTCCTGGGCATCGTGGCGAGCAAGGTGCGCGTCACGCTCCCGGGAGTCCCCGAGGCGTTGCCCCTGTGGCCGGGCATGGCGACCGCGATCCTCGGCGGCGCAGTCATCGTCGCGATTGCCGTGGCCGGTGACGGCCTGCGGGAGTCCTTCGCCGCGGCCGACTTCAGCTGGCGCCAGCCGGTGTCCCTCGCGGCCACCGCCCTCGCGCTGCTCACGCCGCTGGTGGCTGCCCTGCTGTGGCTGCCGGGAGCCGGGGACCCGGTGCGCCGCGGCGATCCGAGCGTGTTGCCACCTTTCGTCGTCGCAGAGGCAGTCGGGCCACAGGCGCCGCGCACCCTCATGTTGCGACGCGACGATGCCGGAGTCGCCTACGCCCTCATCAACGCGGCCGGTCCGCGGTTGGGCGATGCGGAGGTGCTCCCGCCCGCCGATTCCTGGCTCCCCGTCGATGCGCTCGTGGCGGGCCTCGTGTCGGGTCGCGGCGGCGATGAGGTGTCTGGGCTCGCGCGCTACGCCGTGCGCTACGTCGTCTTGGACCGATCGGCCGCCGATGGCTCCTCCCTCGTGCGGACCCTGGACTCGGTGCCGGGACTGCGGCGCCTCGCCGGCCAGGATGGCGAAGTCCTCTGGAAGGTGGACGGTGACACGTCGCGTGTGCAGGCTGTCACGGCCGACGGCACGGCGTACGACGTCCCGGTCGCCGACGTCGCGTCGGCCGATCCTCTGGTGTCCTCGGCGATGCCCGCAGCCGGGCCGGCCGAGCTGCGCGTGGCGCAGACCGCCGACGGGTCGTGGCGCGCAGTCGTGGGAGGTCGGTCGCTCGAGGCGACCGACGGCGAGCTCCAGGCGTTCGGCGTGCCGGCCGCCGCCGCGGTCGGCGACAGTGTCCAGGTGGACTTCGACGGCTCCGCTCGGGTGCGCTGGCTGTGGATCCAGGTCATCGCCCTCATCGTGGTGGTGGTGCTCGCGCTGCCCGGGCGGCGTCGGTCCCTCGATGACGTCGCCGATGGCGGCCTCGACGAGGACGTGGAGGTGACCTCATGAGCGAGCCGTTGTCCGCCTCCGAGGTGCGTCGCCGCCGACTGCGCCGTCCGCGACGCTCGGGCGAGGCTCCGCCGCCCGATCCGCGTGGCCCGATGGCTGCGGGCGTCGTGCTTGGCGTGGTGGTCGTCCTCGTCGGCCTGGGCACGGTCCTCCCGGCGGCCGGCGAGCCGGAGCGTGCCAGCGTGACGACGGAGCCCGTGGTGTCGTCCACCGCGGTGTGCCCGGAGCCCGGCTCGATCGACGGAGCCCGCACCACGTCGTCCATGACGGTCGTCCCCGACCTCCCGGGTCAGGAGGGCGACGGCTCGGCCTCGGTGATCTACCTCGCCGGCGCCGATGACTCCGACCTGGTCGACACAGGCGCGGACCAGCCCGAGGCCAGCCTGGCCGAGCCTGGTGATTCGGCGTCCGTCGTGGCGGACTCGCGGCGCCTGCCTCCGCTCGAGGTGCGCACGACGGGTTCGCTGGCGCCGGGGCTGGTGGCGGGGCAGCTCACGCAGGATTCCTACAACGACAATCGCGGACTCGCGAGCACGGCCTGCCTCGGCCCTGACACCTCCTGGTGGTTCGTGGGAGGCGGCTCGAGCGTGGGCCGCGAGACGCAATTGGTCCTCGTCAACCCCGAGGCGACGCCGGCGGAGCTCGACGTCGACATCAGCGGGCCCGACGGCCCGTTGGCGACGCCGGGGCTGCGCGGTCTCGTCGTCGAGGCGCACAGCCGACGAGTCGTGCGCCTGTCCCGAGAGGCACCGCGGCAGGCCTCGGTCGCCTGGCATGTCACGGTCCGCTCCGGCCGCGTGATGGCCGCCGTGTCGGACTCGCAGATCGAGGGCTTCATCCCGCGAGGCGCCGACTGGATCCCGCCGTCCGCCGATCCCGCCACGCGAGTGCTCATCCCCGGGATCATCGACGGCGAGGGCGGCCGCCAGCTCCTTGTGCACGCCCCGGGGGACATCGACGCCACCGTGAAGGTGCGCCTGGTGACCGAGGGGGGCTCCTACGTCCCGTCCGCGATGTCGAGCGTCGACGTGCCCGCGGGCACCGTCGTGGCGGTGGATCTCGACAGCGCACTGGACGGGCAGGCCGCCACGCTCGATCTCCAGTCGGACGTGCCGATCGTCGCGGGAGTGCGCCAGCGACATCCGGGGGTGGACTCCCGGACGGGTTCGCTGGAGGAGACGTCGTTCGCCGCCGGTGCCGTCCTCATCAGCGACATAGCCGCGGCCGCGGGGCTGCCAGGGGAGCGCAGCACAGCGGTCACGCTGTGGCTCACCGCCCCCGGTCCCGTCCAGCAGGTGCTGCCCCAGGGCGACGCGGCGACGACCGACACCGTCGATGACACCCCGGTCACGGTCACCGTGCGCGTCCTGCCGTTCGCGGACGGGACCGTGCTGCCTTCCCCCGATCCGCTGACGGTGACGGTCCCCCGGGACCGGCTCGTCACTGTCGACATCCCGCGCCCTGAGGGCGCCACCTGGTTCACGGCCGTCGTGGAGCCCGTGGGCGGGCCCATCGTGGTGGCCCACCGGGCACTGAAGCGCAACCCCGACGGTTCGATGATCACCGGCTACCCCTGGCGCCCCCTGCGCACATCGGCCCAGGTGCCGTGGGCGCGCGAGGATGCCGCCATCACGCTGCCGTCCGCGCCGTAGTCCGGGGCAGAGCCGCCCGGCCCTCCGGCGTGCCTGCCTGCCATTGACCGGTCAGGGCGCTAACGTCGCCGTTCGTGGGCCATCGCCGTCGCTGTTCCCGCCCCTCGTGCGGACGCCAGGCCGTGTCTACCCTCACCTACGTGTACGCCGACTCCGTGGCCGTCATCGGTCCCCTGTCCACCGTCGCCGAGCCGCACAGCTACGACCTGTGCCAACTGCACGGCGATCGTCTCTCGGCTCCCCTCGGCTGGGAGGTCGTGCGCATCGAGCCCGACCCCGCAGGGCAGGGGCCGTCGGGTGAGGACCTCGAGGCGCTGGCCAATGCCGTGCGCGAGGCCGCACAGGCCACCGATGCCTCCGCCCAGACCCTGTTCGACGAGGATGACGACGATCGGCTCCCGGGAGCCGTCGGTGCCGAGGGCATCCGGCGCGGGCACCTGTGGGCCCTGCCCGGTCGCTCCTCGCGCGACATCGAGGGCTGACCGCCGTGGCCACCGGCCACGTCGAGGGTCCGCGCTTCGACCCTGCGACGCTCGATGCGGTCATCAAGGCGTACGACGTGCGCGGGGTGGTGCCCGACCAGTTTGATGCTGAACTCGCCCGGGCCGTCGGGGCCGCGATGGTCGAGGTGCTCGACGTGCGCGCCTCGGAGGGCGGCCCCGGATCGGTCGTGGTCGGCCAGGACATGCGCCCGAGCGGCGACGACCTCGTGGCGGCCTTCGCCGAGGGCGTGGTCTCGCGGGGCTGTGACGTCGTGCGGATCGGGCTCGCGAGCACGGACGGCCTTTACTACGCCTCGGGCGCCCTGGGCCTTCCCGGCGCCATGTTCACGGCGAGCCACAATCCCGCGCGCTACAACGGCATCAAGCTGTGCCGCGTGGAGGCGGCGCCCGTGGGGCAGGAGTCCGGCCTCCGCGACATCCGGCGGCTCGTCGAGGAAGGGCTTCCGGCGTACGACGGCCCACGCGGCACGATCCGGTCGGAGGACATGCTCGGACGCTACGCGCAGTTCCTGCGCGACCTGGTCGACCTGAGGGGGATGCGTCCGCTCCGGGTCGTCGTCGATGCCGGCAACGGAATGGCCGGCCTCACGGTCCCCGCGGTCCTCGGCACGCAGGAAGGCCTCCCGCCGCTTCCGGTCGAAGTGATCCCGCTCTACTTCGACCTGGACGGCACCTTCCCGCACCACGAGGCGAATCCGATCGAGCCGGAGAACCTCCGCGACCTCCAGGCCGCTGTCGTGCGGGAGGGCGCTGATCTTGGGCTCGCCTTCGACGGCGATGCCGACCGCTGCTTCGTCGTCGACGAGACGGGCGCCGCGGTCACGCCCTCGGCCATCACCGCGCTCATCGCGGCACGGGAGCTCGCCAGGCACCCGGGGGCCACGATCATCTACAACTGCATCTCCTCGAGGACTGTCCCGGAGGTCATCGCCGAGAACGGCGGCGTGGGAGTACGCACCCGGGTGGGCCACTCCTTCATCAAGGCGCGCATGGCCGAGACCGGAGCCGTCTTCGGAGGGGAGCACTCCGGTCATTTCTACTTCACCGACTTCTGGCGCGCCGATTCCGGCATGCTCGCGGCCCTCCATGTCATGGCAGCTCTCGGCGAGACGGAGGCCGGGGTGACGCTCTCGACGCTCATCGCGCCCTATGACCGCTACGTGGTGAGCGGCGAGATCAACTCCGAGGTCGCCGATGTCGCGGCGGCAACCCGCCTCGTGCGCGACGCCTTCGGCACGCGGCCGGGCGTGGCGACCGATGACCTCGACGGGCTCACGGTGTCGGCGGACGAATGGTGGTTCAACCTCCGCCCGAGCAATACCGAGCCCCTGCTGCGGCTCAATGTCGAGGCAGTGGATGCTGGGACCATGGCGTCGGTCCGTGACGAGGTGCTGGCGCTGGTGAGGGGAGTGAGCTCATGAGCGAGACCCTGGGGCTGGATCCGCTCCTGCTGCAGATCCTTGCCTGCCCGGCAGAGGATCACGCTGCGCTGCGCGTCGATGCCGCCCGCGGTGTCCTCGTGTGCACCGAGTGCGGCCGCGGGTTCCCGGTCCGAGACGGCATCCCGGTGATGCTGCTGGACGAGGCCCTCCCTCCGGAGGGGTGAGGGTGCACGTCGTCCGGGGAGTCCTCAAGGAATACGACTGGGGCGTCGTCGACGGCCTCGCGCGATGGTGCGGCGGCCCCACGGGCAGCCCGCAGGCCGAGTTGTGGTTCGGCAATCACCCGGCGGGAGCCGCCACAATCGTGTCCGGCCCGCGGGAGGGCGAGACGCTGGAGCGGCTACCCGAGCATGCGGGCATGCCGATGGTGAAGCTCCTGGTGGCGTCGACACCCCTGTCCATCCAGGTGCATCCCGATGCCGAGCTCGCCCGCCGAGGCTGGGAGTCGCAGCAGGCCATCCCGCGGGATCGATGGCTGTACGCCGACGACGCCGAGAAGTCCGAGATGGTGGTCGCGATCACGGCCTTCGATGTCCATGCCGGGTGGCGCGAGCCTGACGCGGCTGCGGAAGTCCTCGAGAGGGCCGGTGCGCCCGCTGACATCGTGGGCTCGGCGCGCGCGGGGGACCACCCCGAGGCGATCCGCCGGATCCTGGCACTGGATCCCGCGCAGTGTGGCCTCATCGAGGCGCGCCTCGTGGCCGCTGCGACCGCGGCCGGCTGGGACACGGTGGCCGTCTCCGCCCTCGCGCGCGTGGCCGCGACCCATCCGGCCGACCCGGGCGTCCTCGTGACGGTGCTGCTGGACCATGCCCTCCTCGCACCGGGCGAGGGCATCGCCGTCCCCGCCGGAGTCGTGCACTCCTATGTCGTGGGACTCGCCGCGGAGGTCATGACCTCGTCGGACAACGTGCTTCGGCTCGGGCTCACGACCAAGACCGTGGCCGTCGACGAGGCACTCTCGGCCGTGCGCGACGACCGCGCTCCGGTGGCACTCGGCGGCTATGCAGGAGAGGTGCTCAGCCCTCCCGGCATGCCCTTCGACCTGGTCCTCGCCGACCATCCCATCGAGGCCGCATCCGGCTCCCACCGCGTCGTCATCGGCCTCCATGGCGTGACGTCGGTGAGGTCGGGATCCGAGGTCGTCCGCCTCGATGAGGGGCTCGCGGTCGTCGCGGCCCCGGGCGAGCCCGATCTCGTCGTCGAGCCTGAGGGCACCGCGATCGTGGTGTCCGGCCGCCCCTGACCCGGGCGTCTGGCAGGGTCGTCCCGTGAGCACCGAGGGAGGCATGCGCGCCGTCATCGCCGCCCTCCTGGCCAACCTGGGCATCGCCATCAGCAAGTTCGTCGCCTTCGCGCTCACCGGGTCGACCTCGATGCTCTCCGAGGCCATCCACTCGGTCGCGGATTCCGGCAACCAGGTGCTTCTCCTCGTGGGCAACAGACGCTCGAGGAAGCCGCCCGATGCACGGCATCCCTTCGGCTACGGGCGTCGTCGCTATGTCTACGGCTTCGTCGTGTCGATCGTGCTCTTCCTCATCGGCGGACTCTTCTCTCTCTACGAGGGACTGCACAAGTTCCAGCACCCCGAGGAGCTCTCCGATGCGTGGATTGCCTTCCTCGTGCTCGGGATTGCGATCGTCCTCGAGGGGCTCTCCTTCCGCACCGCCCTCAAGGAGGCGAACCACTCGCGCGGCAGCCGGTCGATCGCGCAGTTCGTGCGTGACGTCCGGCAGCCCGAGTTGCCCGTCATCCTGCTCGAGGATCTGGGCGCCCTGTGCGGACTCGTCTTCGCGCTGCTGGGCGTCTCCCTCGCGGTCGTCACCGGCGATGGCCGCTGGGACGGCATCGGCGCCATGGCTGTCGGCACGCTCCTCGTCGTGATCGCCGTCTTCCTCGCCTTCGAGATGGCAGCCATGCTCGTGGGCGAAGGCGCGCTGCCGGAGGAGGAGTCGCGGATCCGGTCGGCCCTGGAGTCGAGCCCGCTCGTGGATCGCGTCATCCATATGCGCACGCTGCACGTGGGACCGGACGAGCTGCTGGTGGGGGCGAAGATCGCAGTCGCGCACTCTGAGACGGCAGGGGATATCGCGGCGGGAATCGACGATGCGGAGCGGCGACTGCGGGCCGCGGTGCCTTCCGCGGTGTACATCTACCTCGAGCCCGACTTGGACCGTCAGCCGCCCGGATAGGCCGGGCTGGTGGCCGCCGGGCCTGCCTGCCACGGGCCTGCCTCATTCGAGTAGAGGCGCCCGTCGGATCCGCCCACGATGAGGGGGAAACCCGGAGCGGCAGCGACGCGCTGAGGTTCGGCAGGGGAGCCGAGCGAGCGCACGAGGCCCCTCGCGAGATCGATCTCGTAGACCTCCGCGTCCGTCGCCCCCTCGGCGCCGATCGCGACGAGGTGCTGCGCGTCCGACCACGCGATGTCGGTGACCGAGGTGAGTTGGCTCTCCACGCGGATCGGTGACTGGATGCGGGCACTGCCCTCGCGCAGGACGACGACGGCCACGACGATGAACGTACGCGGTCCGCGACGGACGATGAACGCTGCCCGGGTGCCATCCCGGCTCAGGGCGACCGACTCGATGATCGTCTTCGCCGACAGGCCGTCCACCGGCACGGTGACGACGGTGCCGTCGGCGCTCGACTTGCGCAGGATCCCGGTGGAGGTCACGGCCCAGGCGTCGGCCCCCATACCGAAGGACGGACGGGACTCGCCCGGCTCGGGCATCACCTCGACGGAGGCTGCGCCGGGGCTCATCCGGCTCATCCACAGCGAGGCCTCATCGTCGAGTCCCGCCACGAGTTCGGCGTCCATCGACACGGCGATCCCGTCGAGGGCTGGGCTGGCGCTGCCGGCGGCCCCGGCGACGGGGACGAGTGACTCCCCGGCAAGGCGGGACACCCGGCCGAAGGCGACGGCGTACGCCGCGGTGCCGGACGGCATGGCATCCGGGTCGTAGAGGGGCCAGGAGTCGATGGGCTGCGGGTTGGGAGCCCCGGCGACCGCGAGCACCTGGCCGCCGGCATTGAGGTCGACGGCGCGCACTCCGGGTGCCTGGCGCAGCGTCCACACGATCTGTGCCGAGAGTGCACGGCGGGTTGCCTCGTCGAGGAGGCGGACCGTGGGATCCAGGTTGACGCGGGCCACTCCGTTCTCCACGGGGACGGCGTTGAGGGCCAGCCCCGTGCCATCGGGGAGAGCCGTGCGCACGGCCGGGGCAAGCCAGTCGTTGGGACCTTCCGCCAGGGCCTGCACGAGGGACGTGGCGAGTCCCGAGCCGGCGGCCGGCAGCAGGCGCGCATCCGGGACCAGCGTGGTGAATTGCGGGTCGAGGAAGTACACGTTGTAGCTGCGGAAGGCACGGTCGATATCGGACCGGGCGAGGAGCAGCCCCGGAGGCGGATCGGCGATACGCCACTCGCCTTGGACGTAGTCAAGGGTGAAGGAGTCCTCGAGGATGCGCCCCGGCAACGCCACCTGGAACCGGCCGTCTCCGTCGATCGTGCCGGCTTCGGTGGCGGTCATGTCGACGGCGGCGGGGCCGTTGGGGACCAGCGTGGGCACGCCGTCGTAGACGCGGGTGCCGGCGGACGGAGCCCAGACGGCAGCGGCGGCGGGCGTGAGGTACTGGCGGGCAACTGCGTGATTGTCCTCAAAGGACGCCGAGGCCTCGATGAAGCCCGAGACGATCTGCACCGGGGTCATGTCAGGTTGCGGGGGACGGGCAATGACGCGGATGACCTGGCCGCCCTGGTCCCCGCCCACCTCCGCTCCCTGCAGGATCGGCCCCGACGTCGGAATCGTCGCGCACCCCGCGAGGACCAGGCACATCGCGGAGATCAGCAAGGGGCGCCTCATGACGTGTCCCCCACGGCGGAGAGCTCGACACCGCTGCCGGGATCGTCCGCGGACTCCCCGGGGAGGGGCAGGGGCGAGGAGTCGATGACGACCTCGGCATGGCGAGGCAGGGTGAGCCGGAAGCACGCACCGTCGTCGAGTTGCCCCCAGGCATCGAGTCGCCCGGCATGCAGCCGCGTGTCCTCGAGCGCGATCGCGAGCCCGAGGCCCGTGCCCCCGGTCTGGCGCGCGCGCGCAGGGTCGGCGCGCCAGAAGCGGTCGAAGACGTGGTCGATCTGCTCTGTGGCGAGGCCGACTCCGTGGTCTCGCACGGTGACGGCGACAGCGTCCTCATCGCCCGCGACCGTCACCTCGATGGGCTCGCCCTCGCCGTGCTCGACCGCGTTGTCGAGCAGGTTGCGCAGGATCCTGTCGACGCGCCGCGGATCGCACTCGGCCGTGAGCGAGCCGGCGCGGATATCGACCACCATGGGCGAGCCCTTGCGGTCGGCCAGCGGCCGCACCGCCTCGATGGCGCGCTGAGTGAGCAGCCCGAGGTCGATGGTCTCCAGGTCGAGGACGGCGGCCCCGGCGTCGTAGCGCGAGATCTCCAGGAGGTCGGCGAGCAGCATCTCGAAGCGATCGAGCTGCGTCTGCAGCAGCTCCGCCGCGCGGGCCGTCGACTGGTCGTACTGATCGCGGGACTCGAACAGGACGTCGGCGGCCATGCGGATCGTCGTGAGGGGCGTGCGCAGCTCGTGGGAGACGTCGGAGACGAACCTCTGCTGCACGGCGGACAGGTTCTCCAGGCGATGGATCTGGTCCTCCAGGCTGGCGGCCATCTCATTGAACGCCGTGGCCAGTCGGGCGAGGTCGTCCTCGCCGCGGACCTGCATGCGCTCGCTGAGGTGTCCCTCGGAGAACTGCTCCGCGACCCGCGCGGCCGAGCGGACGGGCGCGACGACCTGGCGCGTCACGATGAGGGCCACGGCACCCAGCAGCAGCACCAGCAGGATGCCGGTGCCGATGACGGCACTGCGGACGAGGTCGAGAGTGCTCGATTGCTCCGTCAAGGGGAAGAGGTAGTAGAGCTCGTAGGGCCCGATGCTCGACACGGTCAGGGGAGCGCCCACGACGATCCCAGGGGCCGTCCGGCCATCGAGGTAGCGGATTTCCGTGTAGGTCCACGACTGCCGGCCCGAGTCGGCGACCGCCGCGCGCAAGTCCTCGGGAACGCTGGTGTCGGAGACGAGGTTCGTGCCGCGCTCGGGTGCGGTGGCTCCCTCGGGCGACCCGCTGAGCAGCAGGACGTCGTACTGGGGAGGGGAGCCTGCCCGCGTGGCCAGCGACGCGACGATCGTGTCAACGATCGCCGAGGGGGAGGCGGTCGTGCTGCCCGTATCGGCGGCAGTGGAGAGCCGCTGGGCATCGGCCAGTCCGGCGCTGGCCTCCGTGACGGCCGTGCGCTCGGCGGAGTCCAGCAGGCCCGTGGTGATGCGCGACAGGAGCAGGAGGCCGAGCAGGCCGACGACGACGAGGGACAGGACGAGGGTGGTGAGGGTGACGCGCAGGAGGAGCGAGCGCCGCCACAGGGAGGCCGAATGCGGCCGGGAGCCCTTTCGAGTCCGCGGTTCCGGACCCGTCGGGCCGGTGCTCATGGCGGGCCGGCCTTGTATCCCACGCCACGCACGGTGAGGACGATCTCCGGGCGCTCGGGATCGTGCTCGATCTTGGCGCGCAGTCGCTGGACGTGCACGTTCACCAGTCGCGTGTCCGCGGCATGGCGGTAGCCCCACACCTCCTGCAGCAGGACCTCGCGCGTGAACACCTGCCAGGGCTTGCGCGCGAGGCACACGAGCAGGTCGAACTCGAGGGGCGTGAGCGGGATGACGGCGTTGCCGCGGCGCACGGAGTGGCCGGCCACGTCGATCGTGAGGTCGCCGATCTCGAGGGATCCCGCCCCCGGCTCCTCGCTGCGTCGCATCCGGGCGCGCAGGCGCGCGACGAGCTCCTTGGGCTTGAAGGGCTTCACGACGTAGTCGTCGGCTCCGGACTCCAGGCCGAGGACGACGTCGACGGTGTCGTTCTTCGCGGTGAGCATGACGATGGGGATGCCGGACTCGGCGCGGATGGCGCGGCAGACGTCGACGCCGTCCATGCCCGGGAGCATGAGGTCCAGCAGGATGATGTCGGGCCGGGAGTCCCGGAAGGCCTGCACCGCCAGGGCCCCGTCGGTGCAGAACGTGGGATCGAAACCCTCGCCGCGCAGGACGATGCCGAGCATCTCGGCAAGCGCGACGTCGTCATCGACGACCAGGACCCGGCCTCTCACGCTGCCCATGGTGTCATCCCAGGAGCAGTAATGCCGCCCCTGGCAGGTTGTTGATCGCGTGGGCCACGATGGAGGCGCCCAGGGACCGGGTCCGCCAGCGCAGGATCCCGAGGATCGCCCCGCTCGCGAGCAGGATCGGGATCCGCACGGGCTCCAGGTGGAAGAGGCTGAAAGCCAGGGTCGTGATGACGATGACCCAGCCGCTGCGCAGGCCCTTCTTCGCGATCGCGTTGTAGCCCAGGCCGCGGAAGGCGATCTCCTCCACGAGGGGAGCACCGAAGG
>JBPCSL010000116.1:0-10336 GCA_051007175.1 Candidatus Nanopelagicales bacterium | reverse complement strand
GTCGGCACGCAGCACCACCATGGGACCTGGCGCATTGCCGGGCACGTCGCAGACGAGCCCGGTGCCCACCGCGAGCACCGTGGGCGCGAGCCCGGCCACCTGGAGGCGCTCGACGATGGCCGATGTCGTCGCATGCTCGCGGTAGGAGAGCTCGGGATGCGCATGCAGGCGCCGCCGGAATGCGACGAGCTCGTGCTCACGCCCCGCGACGAGGGCATCGACCGCGGATGTCACCCCCGCGACTCCGGGGTGTCCGCGATGTCCTGCAGGAGCTCTGCGCGCAGGGCAGCCACGACCTCGTCGAGCCCGGCGCCCTCCTCCACGAGGCGGCGCTGCCGGACGTAGCTCGGACCCCTCGCCGCGATCACGAGCAGGTCGGCCAGCTCGGCGCTGCAGCCGAGGCGCTCGGCCGTGGGCATGAGGTCGGCCACGAGGTCGGCCAGGACGTCGCGCAAGGGCCTCGTCGATCCCGACTCGTCGACGACAAGCTCGGCATCGACTCCCCAGCGGGCCGCGCGCCACTTGTTCTCGCGGCGCACCCACTCCCGCGGGACCGGCGGAGTCTCGCCGCGGTCCATCATCTCGTCGAAGGTCTTCACCAGGCACTGGGCGAGCGCCGCCATCGCGCACGTCTCCCACAGGGTGGGCATGGCATCGCACATGCGCAGCTCCACCGTGCCGTAGCCCGGGTGGGGGCGGATATCCCACCAGACCTCGCGTACGGATTCGATCGTGCCGGCCGTGATGAGGGTGTCGAGGAAGACGTTGAACTCGTCCCAGTCCTTCAGGTGCGGGGGCAGTCCCGTGGTCGGCATCGCCTCGAAGATCTTGGTGCGCGTCGAAGCGAGTCCCGTGTCCTGACCATGCCAGAACGGGCTCGACGCCGAGAGCGCGAGAAAGATCGGCAGGTAGCCGGACAGGGAGTTCACCGTCGCGATGGCCTTGTCTCCCGATCGCACGCCCACGTGCACGTGGACGCCGTGCGTGGTGAGCCGGCGCGCGGGCCAGGCGATGGTGGTCACCAGTCGCTCGTAGCGCTCGCCCTCCGACCGCGACAGCTCATGCCACGGCGTGAAGGGGTGCAGTCCGGCGCCGATGACGCCGGCTCCCCGCGACGCCACGGCGTCCTGGACTTCCAGCATGGTCTCCGCGAGGTCGGCCCGCGCCTCGGCCACGGTCTGGCACACGCCGGTGATGACCTCGATCGTGCACTGGAAGAGTTCCTTCTTGATCTTGGGATGCTCGCCGGAGTCGTAAGGCGCCGACACCTCGGCGAGGACCTCCGGGGCCAGGCAGGCCAGGCCGCCCTTCTCGGCATCGACGATGGCGAGCTCCACCTCGATGCCGAGGCTCGTCCCCGGAGAGGGAAGGAAGTCCACCACGCCGTCAGGCTAGGCGCTGTCGCTAGCGTGCGGGGCGTGTCCGGTGAGATTCCCGCGGTGGTGCCCGGGGTGGCGCGCGGAGGCCCCGGCTGCGCCGCCGTGGCGGGTGGATCCGCGACGACGGTGGACGCGGCCGTGGCGGTGCTCCAGGCCGGGGGCAATGCGGTCGACGCAGCACTCGCCGCCGGGTTCGCCTCGGCCGTGGGCGAGCCGACGCTGTCGAGCCTCGGTGGCGGCGGATTCCTGCTCGTCGCCGATCCCGGGCAGGACCCGGTCGTGCTGGACTTCTTCGTCGACGTGCCCGGGCTCGGCGGCACTCCCCGAGAGCCGCACATCGACACCCTCCGCGTCACCTACGGCTCCGATGCCCAGCAGACCTTCCATGTCGGATGGGGCACCGTGGCGACGCCCGGCTGCTTCACCGGCTACCTCGACGCACACCGCCGATGGGGACGGCTGCCGCTCGCCGACATCTGCGCCCCGGCGATACGCGCAGCGCGCGAGGGCGTGCACCTCGATGCTGTGCAGATCGAGTTCATCGAGGTCATCGGCGCGATCTTGCAGCTCACGTCTGCGAGCGATGAGTTGTACGCCGCACCGCGAGCCGGCCAGCCCTTCCGCAACCCGGCCTACGCCGACCTGCTCGAGGGCATCGCGCGCGGGGACATCGCAGACCCCGCGGACCCGCCGTTCGGCGAGGCACTCGTCGAGGCGATGAGCGCGAACGGCGGGCTCGTGACGATGCAGGACCTGCGGTCCTACGCGCCCGTGCTGCGCCGACCCATCCGCGCCCGCCGCGGCAGCGGCGACACCGCTGCCGATATCTGGACCAATCCCCCGCCCTCCTTCGGCGGGTCGATCATCCTCGAGGCCCTCGGGTGCACGCCCCCGCATCGAGATGCCGCGTCGCTGTGGCCGGCCCTCGTCGCCGAGATCCGCGCTGCGACGCGGCGACGTCGCCAGCACGACCTCGATGCGGGCCGTACCCAGGTGATCCGCGGCACGACGCACGTGTCAATCGTGGATGCCGACGGGCGTGTCGCCGCGCTCTCCGTCTCCAACGGATCCGGCTCGGGCACCGTCGTGCAGGGAGTGTCCCTCAACAACATGCTGGGGGAGGAGGATCTCAACCCCGCCGGCCTGCACGCGCTGCCCCCCGGCACGCGCATGGGATCGATGATGGCGCCCACGATGGTGCGCACGGCCGAGGGGGCGATCCTGGCGGCCGGCACCGGTGGCAGCGAGCGCATTCGCTCCGCCATCTCCGGCGTCATCGCTCGCTGCCTTGACCTGGGGTACGCCGTCCCCGACGCGATTGCGGCCCCGCGCGTGCATCCCGGCGAGGGGCTTCTCGATCTCGAGCCGGGCCTGGCGGAGGAGGTGCTGTGGGCCCTGCGCGCCGAACCCGTGCGCGAGTGGGCCCAGCCTGACCTCTACTTCGGCGGCGTGCACGCAGTACGGCGCGCGCCCGACGGCTCCGTCGAGGCGATCGGAGACGTCCGGCGCGGCGGTGCGGTCGCAGTGATCTAGCGGGGGGTCTAGCTCTTCTGCGCCGCGAGCGTGAGCTCCACGGTCCGGGTTGCCCCTTCGCGCTCGACCGTGAGCTGCACGACATCTCCCGGGGCCAGTGACCGGATGTCCACGATGAGATCCGTGGCATCCATGACCGGGTTGCCGTTGAGCTCGGTGACAATGTCTCCTGCCTGCAGGCCGGCAGCGCGCGCATTGCCGCTGTCGGTGAGGTCGGCGATCTTGGCGCCGGGCCCGGCGTACTGCATGTCGAGCTGCACGCCGAGGATCGGCGTCGACGAGCTGCCCGTGGAGATGAGCTCCGAGGCGATGCGCGACGCGGTGTCGATCGGGATGGCGAAGCCGAGGCCGATGGAGCCAGCCTGGCCGCCCACGCTCTGGCCGAGCGAGGCGATCGCCGAGTTGATGCCGATGACAGCGCCGTTGCCGTCGACCAGCGGTCCGCCGGAGTTGCCGGGGTTGATGGCCGCGTCGGTCTGGATGGCGTTGATGAAGGAGGTCTCGCCCTCGCCGCCGGCGGTCACCGGGCGGTTGAGCGCGCTCACGATGCCCGACGTGACGGTGCCCTGGAGCCCGAGAGGCGAGCCGATCGCGATGGTCGCGTCTCCGACCTTGAGAGCGCTCGAATTGCCGAGGGTCACCGCGGGCAGGCCGGTGCGGTCGACCTTCACCACGGCGAGGTCGTATCCGGGGTTGGCGCCCACGAGCGTGCCGGGCACCTTGGTGCCGTCACTGAGGACGACAGAGATGTTGTCGCCCTGGGAGGCCACGTGATTGTTGGTGAGGATGTAGCCGTCCTCGCGGATGACGAATCCAGAGCCTGTGCCCCCGCCGTTGTTGCCCTCGACGTTGATCTGCACAACCGACGGCATGACGGCATCGGCCACCGCGGCGATGCTGCCATTGGCGGCCGGGCTGGTGGGTGTCTCGCTGCTCCCGATGACCGCCCCCGCGATCGTCGTGGTGGCAGTCGGCTGAGTGACGCGCGCAGCGGTGAATCCGACGGCGCCGCCGATGCTGCCCGCGATGAGCGCAGTCAGGGCGAGCCCTCCGGCGGCGAGGGCGATGACGCCGCCCTTGCCGGACTTCTGCTCACCCGATGCCGCCGGGGACGTCGCGGCCTGCTGGCCCGCGGCCGCCTGCGCGCGATCCCATGACCCGGCACCGTAGTAGGCCTCGTACTGGCGGCGGTACTCCGCGTAGGGATCCTCCTGGGCGGGCTCGCCGTAACTCGGCAGGACGCGGGTGTCCGCCTCCGCCGCATACGGATCATGCGCGCCGTACGCCGCGGCGTAGGGGTCGCGGTAGCCGCTGGGGTCGCCGGGATTCTGCTCGCTCACTTCTGCCTCCTCGAACGTCGCCCCGCTCCGGGGCGGGCCCGCGCGGTGGGCCACATCAAGGGTGACGCCTCGAGACAGGTGGTTGTTCCTCGAGGAACCTCTTCGAAGGGGACCCTTACACAACCCTGACATGGGAGGGATGCCAGGACGCCCGCGGGCCATTCCCAGCACCTTCTGATGCGCAGTTCACCGACCCGTCCCCTTAACGCCACGAGCCCGACACAGCGCTACGACAGGGTGCAACTGCTCGGGCGATGAATCCCTACAGGGCGCCACCGCCAACCCACGACCGCCCCTAGGGCGGCACGACCGCCCACAAGGCGGAAGGAGTCACTATGAAGCAGCAGCTCGTGCGCTGGAGAGACTGCCGTCGACAGCGACTGACACAGGCCAGCATCCGCCAGATATGGGATCGGGAGCGCGCCAAGGCAATGTCACCGTCCCATCGCGCGGAGATCGACGCGATCTTCTCTCGCTACCTCTGACCTCATGACCGGCGGCCGCGGGGCGTCATCCCCTCGCCTCGCGGCCCCACTCTGCGCGGGGCTCGTGAGGCCTGCGCCATAGTGGAGGGGTGCCCGGCCCGGAATTGCCCGTCACCGACGATGCCGACGTCGCGGCACGGGCCCTCCTCCGCGGCGGACTCGTCCTGCTGCCGACCGAGACCGTGTACGGCCTGGCGGGACGCGCGGACGACCCCGAGGCGGTGGCCCGCATCTACGTCGCCAAGGGCCGTCCGCTCGGGCACCCGGTGATCGTCCACGTGGCGGACGCCGAGGTGGCACTCGACACGACATCGCCGGGCGCGTGGATTCGCGACGCCCCGCCCTATGCGCAGGCGCTTGCCGACGCCCTGTGGCCTGGCCCCATGACCCTGGTCCTTCCTCGGTCGAGACGGGCGAACGACGACATCACCGGGGGGCAGGACACCGTCGCTATACGCGTCCCGGGGCACGCCCTCGCGCGCGCCGTCCTCGCCTCGATGGACAGCCAGGAGCCAGATGCCGCACCGCACGGGGTCGCCGCCCCGAGCGCCAATCGCTTCGGGCGAGTGAGCCCGACGACCGCAGCGCACGCCATCGACGAGCTCTCCGGCGTCCTCGACCCTGCGCGGGACCTCGCGCTCGACGGCGGCCCCTGCGACGTGGGCGTGGAGTCCACCATCATCGACTGCACGGGCGAGCTGCCCGTGATCCTGCGGCCGGGCGGCATCACGGAGGCCGACATCATCCGCGCGACGGGCCTCATCCCCGCGATCGGCAACGCTGCGCGGGTCCGCGTGCCCGGATCGCTACCCTCCCATTACGCCCCGCAGGCCAAGGTCGTGCTCGCTCCCGACTCCGAGGCGTCGCAGGCGTACGCCGAAGCCGCCGTGGAGGGCGGACTCGCCCTCGATCGCATCGGCCTCATCGCCCCCGCGACGATGCCGGACCTGGCCGGCATCGTCCGGCTGGCCGCGCCGCCCTCGGCAGCGGCGTACGCGCAGCAGGTCTATGCGGCATTGCGCCACGCGGATGCTGCGGGACTCGCGCTCGTCATCGCCATCCCCCCGGCGGACGGCGATGACGGCCCCTCGGCGGCGGTCATTGACCGGCTCACGAGGGCATCGGCTCCGCGTCCCCGCTAGCCTGAGGCCATGCGCACCTCTCTCCGCTCCCTGGCCATCATCGGATCGCTCGCCATCGGCGCCGCCCTCATCACGGCTCCCGCCGCGAGCGCGGCTCCCGCTCCCGGCAAGGACAAGCTCTGCGGCTGGACCGGCAACGCCGTCCCTCTCATGGAGCGCGCCGACCGGCTGGTCAAGAATCCCCGCGTGCTCACGCGCGTGCAGGCCCTCTACGGGGCCAACGCGACCATCACCACCTACACGCGGATGGAGGTCGACATGCTGGCGAGCAATCCGGCGGCGACCAAGCCGATGGATGCCCGCACCCTCACGGACAACAAGGTCACGTACAACCTTGCCGTCTCCTTCGGCGGCTCCGAGGCGGTGGCCAGCGCCCAGGTCCGCTTCGACGGCCTGTGCTACCGCACGACCGTCGTGGTGAACAAAGCGTGGGTCGGCAGCACGGGCACCGACAAGCCGCTCAAGATCAACGCCAATAAGGCGCTCAAACTCGCGCAGGACTACCGCAAGGCCCACTCGGCCGACTTCCCGCTCGATGAGCCCCTCGTCATGATGAACCTCATGCAGGCCACGACAGCGCCGCCCGACTTCGGCAAGCTCCGGTGGTACGTCAACTACTCCAACGGCATGGGCGGCCTGTCGATCCTCGCCGTGTACATGAATGGCAGAGTCACCCCGATGACCTGAGCGTCCTGCCCGTCAGCCACGGGCTAGGACGAGCACCTCACGCATGCTGCGGGGTGAGGGCCCTGCTGCGCGTCGCGTAGTGCCGGAAGGCGGCGTAGAGAACGGCGCCAAACACCACGCCTGCCACGTAAGCACCGTCGCCGCCGTCGAGGAAGTCCCGCGACACCCAGCCGAGCCACCCGCACGGGATGGGATAGTCCGTCGCCAACTGGTTGCCCAGTGGCGTGGCCGTGAACGGCAGCAGCAGGATGAAGCCCAGGACGAAGGCGTACGCCGCCGGGCGCACCGCGCTGGCGGGAATCTTCCAGGGCTTCGGCTCGTGCCGCCTCACGAGCAGCTCCACGATGACGACGCCAAACCACGGGGCGGTGTAGTAGCCGGCGAAGAGGACGATGTCGGAGGTGAGCTGGCCCAACTGCGTATTGCGGCCCACGAGTGCCACCGTGAGTCCCGCGGCGGTGACGAGCAGGGAGCAGGCGATGCGCGGTAGCGGGACGCCCATCTGACGCAGGCTCAGCCCCGCACTGAAGTCGTTGAAGGCGTTGGCGGTGGCGAGCGACGTGCCGAGGGCCACGAGGGCGATCGCCGCCGCCACGCCACCCCCCAGCAACTGGTCGACGCGTCCCATCGGATTGTTCAATGCCGCATCGTCGGAGACCCACGCCCCGATGCCACCCAGGACGAGCAGTGGGACCGTCATGCCGATGAAGACCCAGCCGAAGACCTTGGCCGGCGAGGTGCGCGCCGGCAGCACCCGCGAGAGGTCGCATGCCTGCACGCACCACGAGATGGACACGCTCAGGCCCAGGCCCGTCGCCAGGAGGAAGAGGCCGACGGGGAAAGCCTGCTGGCCCGCAGGCGCAGGCGCAGCCGGGACCTCCCGCGCCGCGAGGATGAGCCAGATGCTCACCACGAGCATCACGCTGCTGAGGATAAGCCCGAGGACGCGCATGAGCCGCACGCCGAAGACCACGACGGTGACCTCGATCGCGACCACGGCCGCGAGGGCTACGAAGAACGAGATACCCAGCGAGCTGGCGAGCGCATCGACTCCCCAGAGATCGTTGAGCGCGTCGTAGGCGATGAGGCTGCCGATGAGGAAGACCTGCGGGACGACGTTCAGCGCACCGAAGGCCAGCCGGCCCAGCGGCATCTGGGCCATGCCCGTGCGCGGTCCCCAGATGGAGATCAGCGCCACGCACAGGGTGCCGACGACGATGCCGATCGCGAGGCCGGCATAGCCGATGGCGAAGCCCGGCCCGGCTGAGCCGCCCGCGGCGACCATGCCCGTGATGATCGTGCCCGGTGCGAGGACGACCCCGGCCCAGGCGGCAGCCAGGGTGTACGGCGACCCGCTCCGCGCGTCCTCCAGCAGCCGGGCGTCCTCGCCGCCGACGTGAACGTCGTCGTCCACCGCCGTGGCGCCGTCTGAGGTCATAGGGCCTCAGGCTAGGCCTCGGATAGGCGACTGTCAGTCGTATCCGAGTTCGTGAAGGCGGTCGTCGTCAATGCCGAAGTGGTGGGCGATCTCATGCACGACGGTGATCGTCACCTCCTCGACGACGTCGTCGTAGGTGTCGCAGATGCGCAGGGTGGGCTGCCGGTAGATCGTGATGCGGTCGGGGAGGGCGCCCGCGTACTGGGAGTCCCGCTCCGTGAGCGCGATGCCTTCGTAGAGGCCGAGGAGGTCGGGGTCGTGCGGCGGGGCGTCGTCTTCGATCATGAAGACGACGTTGTCGATCAGCTTCGCCAACTCCACCGGCACCGCCTCGAGCGCCTCGGCCACGAGCTCCTCGAAGTGGGCGGGGGAAACCTCGATCACGTCACCATTGTCACCTGAGGCGCCGCATGGCCGTCACTCCCGGCCTCAGCGAGCGAAGGCCGCCGCGAGCGACGCGGTCGCCTCCTGGACGCAGGCCGCATCCGACGCCGGTCGCGAGCGCCCCGCGGACCCTCCCGAGAATCCGACGAGCGCGGGGAATCCCAGCACGTCGGTGAGCGTGTAGAACTCCGTCCACCGCAGGGATGCCAGCGATCCTGCCGGAGCGCCCGGTGCGCCGCCCCCGACGATGCCGTAGGTGCGGTAGTCGCCCCACCACTGCTCGTCGTACCGCAGGACGACCTTCTCGAAGACGCCCGTCCTGAGCTTCGCCATGGCCGAGCGCACCGGCCTCGTGAGCGGCGCGAACTTCGGCACTCCCGCACGCAGGAGGGCGAGCGGGACGGCCACGACCGCGATGTCGGCGCGCAGCGTCGCCCCCGACGCGAGTGCCACCGTGACGCGCGACCCGTCGGAGGACACGGAGTCCACCGGCGTGCTCAGACGCAGGTCGCTGCCGGCGAGGAGGTCTGCGGGGATGGTCGCGTAGCCGCCGGTCACCATGGAGTCGCCGCCGCGGTACGTCGCTCCCTCCTCTGTCGCGCGCACTCCGAGGCGCGAAGGATCGAGGGCGTACTCCTGGGTGATCTCGACCTGCGCTGCCCAGGAGTCGATGCGGCCGGTCGTCCAGCCGTGGGCCTCCAACCAGGTCTCCACGCTCATGCCGACCGACGGCCACGCGTCCTCGAGCTGGCCCAGGAGGGTACCCAGCCGGGCCCAGCGCGCATCGGCCTCCGCCGACTCCCGACCGGTGACGGTGTCGCGGGCCACGGCGTCCTCGTAGTCGGTCGGCACCAAGCCGAGTCCGGCGTCGCGCGCAAGCGGCACGATCGGGTTGCCCGTCGTGCCGTGGATCCACGCGGCGCCGAGCTCCACCGGCACACCCCAGGCATCGTCGCTGTGGATACGGCCGCCGACGCGGTCGCGCGCCTCGAGCACCGTCACGCGCACGCCGGCCGCGCGCAGGTCATGCGCCGCTGTCGCTCCGGCCATGCCGGCGCCGATGACGATGGCGGTGCGCGCGTTCACGCGGTCGAGCAGCCGCGCGGCCGCGTGACGGCCCGACAGGTAGGCGCCCGTGGTCGTCGACGGGTACTGCGTGCTGGCGTACTCCCCCGCGAGCGCGATGCGCCGCCCGAGGATCGCGTCGGCGAGGGTACGTCGTACCGACGGAGGGGTGCCGGGCGGAAGTGCGGAGTAGGACCCGCGTGACCACTGATCGGTGTCCCACCGGGTGACGAGGGAGGCCCGGGGCGTCGGCACGGCCCGGCGGAACGGTGGAGCCGCCCCTGTCGGGCTCCACCGGCGGGACGGCGGAGCCGCCCCTGTCGGGCTCCACCGCACTGCCTGCCGCTGCGATGCGGCCGCATCTCCGGCCCTCATGGCCACGGGGGTGGCGAGGGCTCCTGCGGCCAGGGCGAGGAAGCGTCGGCGGTCCATCGCGGCAGCCTGCCAGCAGCCCGGGGCCAGTGTCCTCCCTGTGCCGACCCTCCCCTATGCTTTCCCAGTCTCGAACGGCGTTCGACGACGGTGGTCCCCATCGTCTAGCGGCCTAGGACTCCGCCCTTTCAAGGCGGCAGCGCGGGTTCGAATCCCGTTGGGGACACAGGTCTCAGCACCATCGAGGCCCCGTAGCGCAGTTGGTTAGCGCGCCGCCCTGTCACGGCGGAGGTCGCGGGTTCGAGTCCCGTCGGGGTCGCCAGGTCTCCCCTGGGCGCGTAAAGCGCTCGTAAGCGTCGCGCAAACATCGCTTCCCACGAATAGACACCCCGTTTCAGGATCGCCATCCTCGGGGCATGACGACAACCCCCGTGACCCGTCGCACCCTCCTTGGCGCGCTCGGAGTCGGCGCCGCATCGGCCGCCGCCCTCGCCGTGGCCCCCTCCGCAGC
>JBPCSL010000115.1:0-50324 GCA_051007175.1 Candidatus Nanopelagicales bacterium | reverse complement strand
CCAGGTCCTGCCGGCTGCCATCCCCGCACTCCTCGTCAACGGCGCCTCGGGCATCGCCGTGGGCATGGCCACGAGCATGGCGCCGCACAACCTCGGCGAGGTCGTCGCCGCGGCGCGCCATCTCGTGCTGCATCCCGAGGCCACCGACGACGAGCTCATGCGCTTCGTCCCCGGGCCCGACCTTCCCGGCGGGGGCACCATCGTGGGGCTCGACGGCGTCCGCGATGCCTACCGCACCGGGCGAGGCTCCTTCCGCATGCGGGCCACCTGCCGTATCGAGCAGGTCACCCCGCGCCGGCGGGGCATCGTCGTGACAGAGCTCCCGCTGGGCGTGGGGCCCGAGCGCGTCATCGAGCGCATTAAGGAACTCGTCTCGGCCAAGAAGGTGCAGGGGATCTCCGACATCGTCGACCTCACCGACGGACAGCACGGGCTGCGGCTCGTCATCGAGGTGGCCCCCTCCGTCAACCCCGAGGCGCTGCTGACCCAGCTCTACCGGCTCACCCCGCTCGAGGAAGCCTTCAACATCAACGCCGTGGCCCTGGTGGACGGCGAGCCGCGCACGCTGGGCCTGCGCGAGCAACTCGAGGTCTTCGTCGGGCATCGCCTGGACGTCGTACGCCGTCGTAGCGAGTTCCGGCGCCGGCGGGCCAGTGATCGTCTGCACCTCGTCGACGGACTGCTCGTCGCCATCCTCGACATCGATGAGGTCATCGAGGTGATCCGCTCGAGCGACGACGCCGGGCAGGCGCGCGAGCGCCTCATGTCGGTCTTCGACCTAAGCCAGGAGCAGGCGTCCTACATCCTCGACATGCCCCTGCGACGGCTCACCAAGTTCTCGCGCATCGAGCTGGAGGAGGAGCGCTCCCAGCTGCGCGACACCATCACCCGCCTCACCGCCCTCCTCGAGGACGAGGCGCTCCTGCGCACGGCCATCGCCGATGAGCTCCTCGCCGCGGCGGAAGAGCACGCGACGCCGAGGCGCACCGTGCTGCTCGAGGACTCCGGCGCCGCAGCGCTCCCCGATGTGCCACTCGAGGTCGCGGACGCACCCTGCCGGGTCATGCTGTCCGGCACCGGGCTCATCGCCCGCACGGCCGGGACCGATATCGGCCGCGAGGGTCCGCGCACGAGCCACGACGTCATCGTCGCCAGCACGACAGCGACCACGCGAGGAAGCGTGGCCCTCATCACCTCGCGAGGCCGAGCGCTGCGTCTTTCCGTGGTCGACCTGCCGGCCCTCCCGACGACCGCGCAAGCTCCTTCCCTTGCGGGCGGCGCCCCGCTCGGCGCACTCATCGACCTTCCCGCGGGCGAGCGCGTGCTCGGCCTGGTCGACGTGACTCAGCCTCCCGCGATCCTCCTCGTCGGCACCAAGCGCGGCACCGTCAAGCGCACAGCCATCGAGGCTCCGGGCTCGAAGGATGCCTGGGACATCATCAATCTCGACGACGGCGACGAGGTCGTGGGCGCATGCGAGGCCACGGACGCCGACGAGATCGTGCTCGTCTCCTCCGATGCCCAGGTGCTGCGATTCCCCGCATCGGCGGTGCGCGTGCAGGGTCGCGGTGCCGCGGGCATGGCCGGCATCAAACTCTCCGGCGGCGCCTCCGTCGTCTACTGCGGCGCGATCCCCATGGGATCGCCCGATGCCGTCCTCGTCACGGTCGCGGGATCCCTAGATGCACTCCCCGGGACCGCCGGCGGCTCGGTCAAGGTCACGCCGCTGTCCCAGTTCCCCGCCAAGGGCCGCGGCACGTCCGGAGTGCGCGGCCATCGGTTCCTGCGCGGCGAGGATGCCCTGCAGCTCGCGTGGGCCGGCCCGGGCCCTGCGCGCGGGTCCAGCCCGTCGGGCATGCCCGTCGAGCTCCCCGCCCCCACCGACAAGCGCGATGCCTCCGGGGTCCCGCTCGCGGCGCCCCTGGGCTCGGTGTCGGGCCCATGACCCGCTGCTCACCCCTCGCCGCCCGCGAGGTCATGGCCGGCACGGCCCCGCGGGCCCGATGGTGGTGGCTCATCGACGTCCCGGGGCCGTGGGGCCGCGATCCCCTCGCGACCTGCCGAGTGGAGGCCGTCCGCGATCTCGCGAGCACGCCGGAGCGACGTGTCCTGCTCGTACGCCGTACCGGTCGGCATCCCGCGGCGGACCCGTCAGGGCCTGTGCGTATCTGGGTGGCGGGGGCGCTCCCCGGGGATCCTCAGCCGCGCGTGGCCGTCGTGGCCGATCCTCGCGAGTTGCTCGCCTGGGATCCCGCGCATCCGCCGGAAGGGCTCCTCGCCGCCGATCCGGAGGCACCCCGACTCGTCATCTGCACCAACGCCCGTCGCGACCTGTGCTGCGGTCTCGACGGGCGCGCGCTGGCCCAGGCCGTCGACAGTCCGCTCGTCTGGGAGTGCTCGCACCTGGGCGGACATCGCTTCGCCCCGACGGCTCTCGACGTGCGACAGGGTGTCGCCTACGGGCGGCTCACCGCAGAGGTCGCCCGCCGGCTCGTGTCGGATGACGGCCATGGCGGGATGGCAGATGCATCCCTCTCGCGTTGGTCCGTGCCCTGGATGCGCGGTCGAACATCACTTCCCCCCGCGGCCCAGGCCGCCGAGATTCATCTCCTCGGGCAGGGCTGTGCCCCCGACCCGGGCAGTCTGATGCTCACCGACGAGCCCGACGGGTCCGTGACGGTGCGCTTCGCCGGCTGCGATCCCGTGCGCATGACGCAGGTGCCCGGCGGCACGCGTCCCGCGTCGTGCGGCGCCGAGCCCGAGCCCTGGTCGGACTGGATCGCCGCTTAGGGCCGGGCCGCCTCCATCAGGGCGTCATGGTCGTGGAGCGTCGTGCGATCACGGCCGCGAGCGGCGCCCAGCGCCCGCTCCGCCTCGTCGATGCGGCGCCATCCCGCGGTCGTCACTACGGGGATCACCGCCAGCGCGTCGTCCACGGCAGAGGGATCAGGACTCGTCGCCGTCCAGGATGACGGATCCGCCGCATCCTCGAGGAGGCATGCCACCGTCTGCACGGCGTCCTTCTTGTTGGTGCCGATGATCCCCGTGGGACCACGCTTGATCCAGCCGGCGACATAGATCCCCGGCACGATCGCACCTCCATCGAGGACGCGGCCGTCGGCGTTGGGGATGACATGACGGCTCGCGTCGAAGGGGACGCCCGCGAGCGCTGTCCCCCGGTAGCCCACGCTCCTGATCACCCCGTCGACCGCGATGACATGGGTCTCCCCGGTGCCCACCGCCTGGCCGTCGGCGTCGACCTCCGTCGTCTCCACGACGAGGCCTTCCACGCGTTCGCTGCCGAGGATCTCCACGGGTCGGCAGCGGAAGTGCAGGTGAATGCGCCGGCTCCGGCCATCGTCGGCACGCTGGCCCCACTCCTCGATCACCGCGACATTGCGAGCGACCGCCTTGTCGTCGGCGACCGCTCGCTGGCTCGCGGGGTCATCGACCGCGCCGCCCTCGGCCACGATCACCTGGGCCTGCGCGAGCTCCCCGAGCTCGCGCAGCTCCTTCGTCGTCCAGGTGGCCTGCGCCGGCCCGCGGCGGCCGATGACATGCACATCGGTGATCCCCGACGCGCGCAAGGCGGCGAAGACATGCTCCGGCATGTCGGTGTGCTCGATCTCGTCAGGAGCCTTCGACAGCACCCTGGTGACATCAACGGCCACGTTGCCGACTCCGATCACCGCGACGCTCCGACGGGATGACAAGAAGCCGGTGAAGGCGTCCGTGGGCATGTCGGGGTGTCCGGTGTACCAGTTGACGAAGTCCGTGGCGGCCACGCTACCGTCGAGACCCTCCCCCGGAATGCCGAGTGCGCGATCGCGCGAGGCGCCGTAGGTGAGGACGATCGCGTCATAGAACTGGCGCAGTTGCTCCAGCGTGAGGTCCGCGCCGATCTCGACATTGCCGAGGAAGCGCACATTCGGCTTGTCGAGGATCTTGTCGAGGGTGTCGCGCACCGAGCGGATGCTGAGGTGGTCCGGCGCGACGCCATATCGCACGAGGCCGAAGGGAGTCGGGAGCTTGTCGATGATGTCGACGGACACTGGGATCTCGTCCTGCGCCGTCAGGGCGTCGGCGGCGTACATGCCCGAGGGGCCGGAGCCCACGATCGCCACCCTCAGAGCTCGTGCCATGTGCACTCCTCAATCGAGGCCGAGCAGGCGCCGCGCCTCCTGGAAGGCGGGCTCGGGATCGACCGGGTCCAGGTAGACCGGCAGCATCCCGACAGCCTCAGCTCCCGCGAGATTACCGGGCTGGTCGTCAATGAATACGCACTCCTGCGGGGTCACGCCCAGGCGCTCGGCGACGAGCAGGTAAGCCGCCGGGTCGGGCTTCATCACCCCGTCGCGCCGACCGTCGACGAGGACATCGAAGGAGTCGATCACGCTCATCCGGTCGATCCAGGACTGGTCGTGGAACGCCGTGAGGTCGTTGGTGAGGGCGCCGACAGGCAGCCCCGCCGCCTTGGCATCGGCAATGAGCCGGGTCGCCCCGGGGCGGACGATCTCGTCCTCCGAGCCGTCGTAGAGGTGCACCATGAATGCGGGCATCTCCGCAGGCTCACCGGTGAGCTCGTGGAACTCCGCGCAGCGACGTGCCCAGTAGTCACGCTCAGTCATGCCCCCGGCCTGGAAGACGCGCCAGTCCTCGTCGGCGGCCGGGTCGAAGGGGCCGGTCCATGCCAGGGTGCCGGCCGGGAGTCCCATGGACCGCTCGCCGACGGCACGAAGCTCGAAGGGCGTGAGGAGGACGGGACCGCCGAAGTCGAAGACGAGAGCGGTCAGTGCTCCTCCTCCGTGATGGTCACCATGTCGTAGCGCACGATGTCGCCGAACCAGCCGCACTCCCCGCACCAGGTCATGAAGACGCGCTGATCGGCCATCCAGTACTCGGTGGAGATCCCGCCATGCACCTCGATGCTCGCCGCGCACATGGGGCAGAACTTTGGCCGGTCGAGCAGGTGGCGCTCGGCATCCGGGGCGAACCAGGCACCGGGCGGCGGCAGGCGATGCGGATCGGGTGGGAGCTCGCTCAAGGAGACTCCCACCCGATCCGAGACAGCATCGTCAGGCACTCGCTCCCGCCTTCTCGCGGTCGGCCCACGCCTGCTCATGCAAGTCGAGCAGCTGCTCCTTGATCGGGCTGTAGCGCGACGAGCCGCCGGTGATCCAGGCCTGAGCGAACTCGCGCTCGGCCCCGAACTTGTCTCGCTCGCACGGCAGCACGATGATCTCGTGCTTCTCGCGCACGGTGCCGAGCGGATCCTCGCCGTTCTGCACGCGCTTCATGTTCTCCTTGAACATCTTGCGCAGCATCGCCACGCCGGCATCCGAACGGCCGAGGTGCTCCTGGGTCCGGTCGGTGACGGCGCCCTGGCTCACCCAGGCCATGATGTCCTGGCCCTCGATGTAGTCGGTGATGAAGCGGCCCTGCTCGTCGCGCCACAGGTACTCGTAGAACACGGGCCTGTCTTGCGGCTCCCACTGTCCGCCGGTAGGCGCATGATTCGAGTAGAAGAGCTTCCACGTCGTGGTGTCGTCGATGGGGACGCGAATCTGCATCTGGTCGATGCCCGCGCCTCCGACGCGCATGAAGTAGGGGAAGACGAGCGGATGGCCGACCTTCCAGTCGTCATTGTCCTCGGTCCCGCCCTCGAGCACCCGGCGCTTGAGAATGCCCCACTCCATCTCCTCGAAGCCGGTCTTAAGGTGCTTCTTCTGGAAGGCCTTCGGCGCCTCGAAGCCCTGGGTCTCCCCCATGAAGTTGAAGTAATAGCCGTGCAGCCACTCGACATGGTGCGGATCTACGGAGTTCTCCATGATCTGCAGCCAGTTGCACGGGAGTGTCGTGTAGCCGCAGTCCTTCACGCCGTCCATGACGAACACATCGAAGCGAGGGAGCTCCGGCGCAGGATCGGGTCCGACATACACCCAGATCATGCCGCCCATGACCTCGGCCTTGCCCGCCTTCTGCTTCACGCGATCGCGGAAGTTCTGGTTGTCGGCCTCGGCCGGCTGCTCGAGGCAGTTGCCGTCGAAGTCCCACTTCCAGCCGTGGTAGCCGCAGCGGATGCCGTCCTCGTGCACCACGCCGTACGTCAGCGACGCGCTGCGGTGCGGGCAGTGCTCGGCAACGATTCCATACCTGCCGCTCTTGGGTGTCTTGAAGAGCGTCCAGTCCTCGCTGAGGAGACGGACCGTCTTGGTGGGCACGCCGTCGAAGTCCTCTTCGAAGGCGATGGGGTACCAGTACCGACGCAGCAGCTCGCCCATGGGCGTGCCGGGGCCGACCTGGGTGAGCTCCTCGTTCTGTTCGACGGTCAGCATGTGGGTCCCTCCGACGTTCCAGTTCTTAGACGGTAGCGGTTGTGCGGGAGACGCTAGGCATTGCGCGGGACGCCCGGGAGTTCGATGTTCCTCCCGGCGGAACCACTTCCGGGAAGGGGACTTTGGTCCCCTTCCCGGAAGGACGGTCCTCACAGGGTGGTAACGACCCCGTTGTTGCCGTCGACGCGGATCCGGTCCCCGGTCTTGATGTTGGTCGTGGCGAAACCGGTGCCGGTGACTGCCGGCACGCCGTACTCGCGGCAGACGATGGCCGCGTGGCTCATCATCCCGCCGGTGTCGGTGACCGTGGCCAGGATCTTGCCGAAGATCGGCGCCCAGGAGGGGGCGGTGAGCGGGGCGACCAGGATCTCGCCCTCCTGCACCTCGCCGATCTGCTCGGGCGAGAAAATCACCCGGGCCGGGCCTTCGACGAGTCCGGGCGATGCCGCCATGCCCCGGAGCTCTCCTTCCTTGGCATCGCCCCCGCCCAGCCACGAGCTCACGCTGTCGGAGGTGATGCCCCACAGCATGACGGTGAAGGGCTCGGTGATCACCTCGGGAGGAGCGCCCAGGGCCGGCACGGGCTTCCAGGTGCTCAGCGCCTTGCAGATGCCCTTGCGCTTCTCGATGATGGCCGGCCAGCGTCCTGGGCCTGCCGCCGGCTCCGGAGTAGCCCAGGAAATGTAGTAGTCCCACAGTGCGTCCTCGACCTCGGTGCGCTTGAGGTAGAAGATGTCGTTGGGCTCGCTCCAGAAGCCCTCCTTGACGAAGACCTCGCCGAGCTGGCGCATCTTGCGCCAGATCACCGAATGGCTCCAGTGCTCCACGTAGAAGTTGTGGTTCTCCACGTAGGGGAACACCACGCGGGCCAGGCCCAGCTTGGACTGGAAGGCCTCGCGGTCCTCGTCGGTGGCCAGCAGCTCGGAGTACTCGTTGACCACGCGATCACGCTCGGCACGGATCGCCTCCATGGGACGTGCGAGGTCCTCACCCGACTGCAGCTTGACGATGTAGTCGTTGATGAAGTCGAAGGGGATCTCGACGTTCTCGATCCAGATCTTGTCGGAGTGGTAGAAGCCTGAGCCCGTGGAGAAGTTGAACCACGGCTCGGCGGACTCCTGGAAGGACGCGATCCAGGCGCGTCCGGCATCGGAGCCCTTGAGGATCTCGCAGGTCTGCTCCACGTCCCCGACGGCGAAGGCATCGGCCACCCCGGACTCGAGTGCGACGCGGGCGAGCCGCTTGAGCTCCTCGTCCGGACGGAAGAGGTCGACCTCCACGCCCGCGACCATCTTCGCGATAGCGAGGTCGGGGATGCCGGGGAAGGCCTGCTTGCAGAAGCCGAAGAAGTCGAGGTAGGCGGCGTAGCCCAGGTTGAGGAACTCGAAGTGGTAATTCCACAACTTCAGGCCAAGATCGAGAAGCGTGCGGTAGCTCTCCTGGATGCGCTGCCCCGAACCCAAGCCTGCCCCGGACTTCACGACCTCATCGGCATCCTCAATCTCGGGGAGCACCTCAAAGTTGACAGCCTCAAGCTCCTTGACCAGGTCGCGGATCTTCACCATCCACTTGTCGTAGAGGTCATTCCAGTTCATGAAGTAGAAGCCCGCGCGATCCATGAAGTTGGCCACTCGAGTCTCGATGGTCGCTGGGTCAGCGGGCACCGGCGTCAGATAGGCGTAACCATTGAGAATGCGTGCAGCGATGCCATTCGCCGGTGGCACCTGCAGGTGCCGGGTGTTGTACTGCGACAGCGACGCGATGGCAAACTCGTAGAAGGATGCATCCCAGGGCGTCAGAACCTTGGGCCAGTGCACGCCGTCCTGGAACCAGAACATGGACTCTTCGAAATCTCGTCTCGACTCGCTGAACAGCGAGGAGTAGACGTACATCTCCTGCCAACCCTCGGCGCCCGGGGGCGTCTCGATGTCGAACGGGCTGGGGAACCGATCGGCCATCTGTCGTTCCTTCCACTTGTAGCGGGCCCGTGGGCACCGACTGGGGTGTGCTTACTCTTGCCTACTTGTCGCGTGCGTACAGCGGATTCATCAAGGTCGAGACAATGCTCGACATGGGGTTCTTGTCGGCCGAGCCCGTCACCGACTCTCGCGGCTTCTTGCTCCACACCGTCTCGGGGCGTGCCTGCAGCAGGATGACGTTCTCTCCTTCCGGCAGGTCAGCGTCGACGGCCCATTCGATGTCCTGGGGGCAGCCGTAGTGCTTCTCGGCCGTCTTGGCCAGGACCGCGATGGCCTTGAGGTGGGCGTCCGTGAGGCACGGGGCGTCGGCGCGGTCCGGGTCGACCTCCGCCTTCTCCACGGAGTCGTGATCCGTGAGCCGGTATTCGTGGGCCTTGTGACTGATCTCGCGCTTGCTCACGGCGAGCATCACCTTGTCGACGAGGAAGTTATCGGGGGTGACTTCGCCCGAGACGACCGCTTCGCCGAAGCCCCAGGCCGCGTCCACGGCGACCTGCGAGCGATCGCCGTTGGCCGGGTTGAGGGTGAAGGCCACCCCCGCGGAGACGGGACGGACCATCTTCTGGACCACGACCGCCATCTCGACCGACCGGTGCTCGTAGCCCATCTCGACGCGATAGCAGGTGGCTCGGTCGGTGAAGAGGCTCGCCCAGCACCGGCGCACCGCATCGACGACGGCGTCGGCACCCCGAATCCACAGATACGTGTCGTGCTCTCCCGCGAAGGACGCATCCGGGGAGTCCTCGGAGGTGGCGGAGGATCGCACGGCGACGGGAAGGTCCTCCACCTCGCACTTGCGGCACAGGGTGGCGTACGCCGACCGGATCTCATCCTCGACATCGGCGGGCAGGGGCATCCCCCGGATCTCCTCCCGGATCTCCGAGCACACGGCACTCACCTGCCCCGTATCGGCGATGTCGAGGCCATGGAGCAGCCGGGCAAGCGTCGCATCGAGGTCTGCTGCGTCATGTGCCGCGCGATAACCCGCCGTGGTGACCGCGTACCCCGGCGGCACGGGCAGGCCGGCGCCTGTCATCTCGCCGAGGCTCGCGGCCTTGCCGCCCACCTCGTTCTTCATACCGGGCCAGTAGCTCTCGAACCACATGACAACGCTCATGCGGGGGTCCCTTCGCGCCTGTTGATGGGAAGCGCTCGACCCTCGAGACCAGCCCACCAGTCGGGGAGGCCGTCGAAGTCGGGCACGGCAACCTCCTGCACGCGGTTGCGGTAGAGCACGAGGGCGGACTGTCCGTCCTCGAGAAGTCGGACGCGCACGAACTCCGTGTTGAAGGGCTCGCCGGGGTCGTAGCCGAGCGCCCACGTGGCAAAGGCGCGGATGGGACCGGAGTGGGTCGCGACCACGACCGTCTGGCCGTGGTTCTCGTGGTGGATCCGCATGAGCCCCGCCCAGAAGCGGCGCACCGCGGCCACCGGCGGCTCGAAGGTGAGCATGGGCATGGTGAGCCAGTGGGTGATGGGGTCTCCTCCGGCCTGCTGGATCCCCCAGAAGCGATCGACCTCGACGAGCCAGGTGGGACGGCCGCCCTGTCCGTGGCGCTCGTAGGTCTCCATCGTCGAGTGGTAGAGCCGGAATGCCTGGGTGACATCGCGGAAGCCGTCGGGCGTCGCCACCTGGAAGTTGCGGAACTCCTCGTAGGGAGTCACCTCTCCCACGGTGGCGTCGCGACCGAAGAGCACGAGCTGGTCCAGGAGTCCGCGCCGGATGTGCTCGGCAGTCTGCCGCGCGCGGTTGGTGTCGGCGCACGCCATGGTGACGTGATGGCCCGTCATGACCCGTCGCGCGAACTCCTGGCCACGCCGATGCGCCTGCCAGGAGCCCAGCGGCGTGAGACCCGACTCCGTCGAGTAGCCCTGGGTCTCGCCGTGCCGCACGAAGTAGATGTCGGTGACCGCGGTCTTCGCCTGCTCCTTGGACTCCGGCACGATCTCCCGCGTCCTGGTGACCTCGGCCCACGCCCGCGTGGCGTTCAGCTCGGCGCCCTCCCAGAGCGGGACCGGAGCCTCCAGCGCGTTCTCCTCCTCGCGCCGCTCGCGGAATCGACGCAGATACAGCGGAGTGGTGTCGCCCTCGTCACCGTGCTCCACCTGCGGGGCAGAGCCTCTCGCCTGCCGCTCCTTGTAGCGCTGGAGGTACGCCGGGGCGTCGGGGCGCTCCGTGCGGGGCAGGGCGACCTTGCCCGTGTCCGGTCCGGCATCCGTCGTCATCGTCGACCTCCTAGGTGTGGACCGTGAGGAATCGCTGGTCCACGACCCCGTCGTAGTAGAAGAGCGCGCGTCCCATCTCGCCCTCGGTCCAGGTCACCGGCTCGTCATCGGGATCGGTCCAGTAGCCGCCCGTGAAGACCTCGTTGCGATTGCCCGCGGGATCGAAGAAGTACAGGCAGTTGCCGCGTGTCGCGCCGTGGCGCGTGGGATTCGTGTCGATGCGCACGCCGTGGTAGGCCATGACATCGGCGGCATCGCGAATGTCGTTCCAGTCGTCCACCCAGAAGGCGAAGTGGTGCAGGCCACCGTCGGGACCGGTCACCAGCGCGATGTCATGGGAGGAGTGCGATACCTCGAGCCAGGTGGCGATTTGGAAGCCGTCGTCGCCGACCACCTGCTCGGTGAGGTGGAAGTCCAGGATGTCCTGCAGGAAGCGGGTCATCCCCTTGACGTCCTCCACCGTGATGAAGACGTGGTCGAGTCTCGGCGGGGCGACGCCCACGAGGTTGAGGGGCTTGGGCGGCGGATTGAAGAGGGGCAGGAGGTTGCCCACCTGGTCCATGCCGTGGATGAGCTCCATCTGGTGCCCCGACGGCGTGGTGAAGCGGATCGCCTCCCCGCCACCTGGGCCGATCTCATCCCCCGCCAGTCGCTCGACGCCGATTCCGGCGTACTCGAGGCGAGCCGCGAAGTGATCGAGGTCCGCGGCCTGCTCCACCTTCCAGCTCATGTAGGCGAGGCCGTGCGTGGGGTCGTAGTCGAGGATGAGCGAGTGGTGCTGCTGCTCGTCCCAGCACTTCAGGTACACCCGATCCGGAGTGCGCGCGGTCTCAATGAGGCCCACGACCTCCGTGTAGTACGCCGTGGCCAGCTCGAGGTCAGGGACCTTGATCTCGACGTGCGAGAGACGCAGGATGCCCATCAGGTGTGCACCGTCATGAATCGGTTGTTGACTTCGCCCTCGTAGTAGAAGACAGCGCGTCCCACGTTGTCCTCCGTCCAGGTGATGGTCGGGAAATCCGGGTCTGGTCGGTATCCGCCAGTGAAGACTTCGTTGCGTGTCCCCAGCGGATCGAAGAAGTAGATGGTGTTGCCCCGAGTGATTCCGTGGCGCGTGGGCCCGACATCGACGGAGATGCCGTTGTAGGCCAGGATGTCCGCTGACCGGCGCACGTGATCCCAGTCGTCGAGCCAGTAGGCGAAGTGGTGGAAGCCGCCGTTCTGCCCGGACACCAGGGCCAGGTCGTGAGGCGAGTGCGAGCGTTCCATCCATGTGGCCGTCTGGTGCCCGTTGCCGTCGAGGAGCTGCTCGGTCACCCGGAAGCCGAGGATGTCGGTGTAGAACTTCGTGGCCTCGCCTACTTCCTCGCACTTCACGAGCAGGTGGTCCATGCGCGGAGGAGCGATCCCCTTGAGGCCTTCGACGAACGGTGCGGGATTCACCGTGCCCGTGAGGCGCCCCGTCTTCTCCACGTCGTACACGAGCTCCATGACGTGGCCCGACGGGGTATCGAAGCGGATGGACTCACCCTGACCCACCGACTCGCCCTTGCTCACGCGCTCCACGGGGTAGCCATAGCGCGACACGATGTTCTCGAGGTCCGCGAGGTCGTCCTCGCGCTCGACGCGGAACGACATGAGGTCGAAGCCCACGCGGGGGGCGTAGCGCAGGCGCAGCGAGTGGTGGTCAGTCTCGTCCCAGCACTTGAGGTAGACCGAGTCCTCGTCGCGTCCGGCTTCGATCATCCCGATGACCTCGGTGTAGTACGCCGTCGTCAGGTCGAGGTCGGTCACCGTGAGATCAACGTGCGCCAGCCGCAGGATCCCCATGCCTTCTCCTTCGCACTCGGAATGCGCTGACGCTAGGCGCCCCACGTCCCGCATGGAAGGACGGCGTTCCCCTCTGCGGGATAGCCCTGCTAGATTGCCGCCGTGCCTGCCCCCGATGCCACCGGCCCCGAGGCCATGCGCACGGCCATGGCGGCCTATGTCCGCGGCCTGCATGCGGCCTACCTCGATGCCGCGCGGCTCCTCCCGCCAGGAGACCGAGGGCGCCTGCCCCTCGTACGCGCGGGCCACTTCTCCGTGGCCGCGGTCGGGGTCCGGGTCCTGCACGTCATCGGGACCGCCGAGCCGCTGCCTGCCCCCCAGGGCCCCGAGATCGCCCTCGAGGACTCCCTGGAGGACCTGTCGTGGACGGTGCGGTTCTTCGATCCCGTGATCATCCCGCCGCTCGGCCTCATCGACGAGACCGAGCAGCCTGCCTTCGACGAGGTGCGCCGGCAGCTCGGCCTCCGCACGGTGCTCTACCACCTCGCGGTGCCCCCCGGCTCCTCCCTCACTCCCCACCATGCAGCCCACGGAGGCACGGGGCTCGCCCATGCCCACGCCGCTGCGGATCGCGACTTCGAAGCGCTGCGCGCCTACGCACCGGGCCGCGAGGCACTCATCGACGAGTGGCACGGTGCCTACGTGGCCTCGCTGCCACGCGCCCAGGCGCTCCTCGCCCGGCAGCTGGTCCCGTCGCTGCCTGACATCGACATCGACGACCCCGTGGACTCCGACGCACTGCGGCGTCGCGCCGTGGAGGCGCTCAGACCAGGCGGTGCACGGTGACGGGCGTGCGCGGCGATTCGTCCGACGCTCGTTCCTCCCGCTCCACTCTGTCCAGCGTGCGCAATGCCGCCCGCCTGCTCAAGGAATTCGGCCACGGCGATCGCGATATCGGGGTGACCGAGCTCTCCCGCCGTCTCGGCATCGGCAAGAGCACCGCACACCGGCTGCTGAGCACCCTGGCCGAGGAGAGGCTTCTGGAGCAGGACCGAGAGACCGGCGCGTACCGGCTCGGCCTGGCCATGTACGAGCTCGGCGCATCCGTCGCCCTCCACAACGACCTTCACGAGGCCTGCTCTCCCGTCATCGACCAGCTGCGCAATGCCACGCGCGAGACCGTGCAGGTGGCGGTCCTCGACGGCCGCGAGGTCGTCTACGTCGAGCGCCGCGAGAGTCCCCAGACCCTGCGCCTCTTCGGCCGCGTTGGTCATCGCAATGCCGCCCATTGCACGAGCACGGGGAAGCTGCTCCTCGCCTACCTGCACGAGGATGAGCTCGAGGCCACGCTGCGCGGATGGAAGCTCGTGCGCAGGACCCCCTACACGATCACGGACCCGCGCGCCCTGCGGACCGCGCTCGCCGAGGTCCGCCGCCAGGGCTGGGCCGAGAACGTCAATGAGTCTGAGCTCGGTGCGGCCTCGATTGCCGCGCCTATCCGCAATGACCGCGGCGAGGTCATCGCCGCCCTGTCCATCGTCGGCCCGGTGCAGCGGCTGGGCAGCGACTCGCTGCGCCGCTTCTCGCGGCCGGCGGTCGAGGCCGCCCTGGCGGTGAGCCGCCGGCTCGGCTATCGCGAGTCCCGCACGTCCCGACGACACACCTCCGGAGAGGGCATGCCATGACACGACCGAATCCCGACGATGTGCGCGAGATGTCGGGTGCGCTCCTCGAGGCGCGCCGCACACGGGTGCCGATTGCGCCGCTGACCGACCGATTCCCGGGGATGACGGCGGAGGATGCCTACGCCGTCCAGCAGGGACTGGTCGCCGGTCTCCTGGCGGAAGGCGACTCGATCATCGGCTACAAGCTCGGCCTCACCAGCAAGCCGATGCAGGAGATGCTGGGAGTCGACCAGCCCGACTACGCACCAGTCCTCGGGTCCACCGTCTACTCCGACGGGGGCGATGTGCCGGCAGACCGCTACATTGCGCCCCGCATGGAGGCGGAGATCTGCGTCGTGCTGGACGCGCCCCTGTCCGGCCCCTACTGCAGCGCCGCCGAGGCCTGGGCCGCCACCCGTGGCCTCGTGGCGGCCCTGGAGATCGTGGACAGCCGCATCGCCGACTGGAAGATCGCGCTCCCCGACACCATCGCCGATCTGGCCTCCAATGGTGCCGTGGCCTTCGGCAGCCGGGTCGTGCCGCTCGGCGACTTCGATCCTGCCCTTATTGGCATGGTCTTCACGCGCAACGGCGATCTCGTCGCCACGGGGGCCGGTGCTGCCGCGCTGGGAGGCCCCATCGACGCCGTGGCCTGGCTTGCCAACACGCTGCACCCCCTCGGCGTCACCCTGCCCGCAGGGGCCATCATCATGACCGGTGCCCTGCACGCCGCCGTCCCCTTCCAGCGCGGAGACGTCTTCCGCGCCGACTTCGACCGCCTCGGCCCCATCAACCTGCGCATCACCTGAGTCAGGAGGAACCGTCATGACCTTGCGCTGTGCCATCATCGGCTCCGGCAACATCGGCACCGACCTCATGATCAAGATGCTGCGCAGCGACACGCTGCAGCTCACCGCCCTCGTCGGCATCGATCCATCCTCCGACGGCCTGGCCCGAGCCAGGGCCCTCGGCATCGATGCCCCTCACGAGGGACCCGACTGGGTCCTTGACCACGCCGACGACTTCGACATGGTCTTCGATGCGACGAGCGCCTACGTCCACGTGCGCTATCACAAGAAGTACGAGGAGTCCGGGATCACCGCCATCGACCTGACGCCCGCCGCGCGAGGACCCAAGGTCATCGCGGCCGTCAATCTCACGGCGCATCTCGACGCCCCCAATATCAACATGGTGACCTGTGGCGGCCAGGCCACGACCCCCATGGCCTACGCCATCCGGCGCGCTGCCCCTTCGCTGCCCTACTGCGAGATGGTCTCCACGGTCTCCTCGGAGTCGGCAGGGCCCGGGACGCGCCAGAACATCGACGAGTTCACGAAGACCACCTCCACGGCACTGCGCGAGATCGGCGGCGCCGATACGAGCAAGGCGATCATCATCATGAACCCCGCCGATCCTCCGATCATCATGCGCAACACGGTCTTCGGCGCGCTCCCGGAGGGCACCGACCACGACGCCGTCATCGAGTCCATCCACGCCATGGAGAAGCACGTCGCCCAGTACGTGCCCGGCTACCGCCTGAAGAACAAGCCGGTCATCGAGGAGGGGCCCTACAACACGCCGGGGGGCCTCGTGCCGCACCGCGTCGTGGTCCTGCTCGAGGTGGAGGGAGCCGGCGACTACCTGCCCACCTACGCGGGCAACCTCGACATCATGACCGCCGCCGCCATGCGGGTGGGCGAGGCGATCGCCGACCACAGGGAAGGGGCTTCTGCATGAGCACCGCCGACTACCGCCTCATCGACTCGACCCTGCGCGATGGGTCGCATGCGCTCAGCCATCAGTACTACGCCGACGACGTCATCAAGATCGTCCAGGGGCTCGACCGGGCCGGCGTCCAGGTCATCGAGATCGCCCACGGCGACGGGCTCGGAGGGTCCAGCTTCAACTACGGCTTCTCCGCGGTCCCGGAGAAGGAGCTCATCGCCAAGGCGTGCGAGACCGCACAGCAGGCCCAGATCGCCTGCCTCCTGCTCCCGGGAATCGGCCTCGCCGACGACCTGCGGGAGGTCCATGAGCTCGGCGTCTCCGTAGCGCGCATCGCCGTGCACTGCACCGAGGCCGACGTCACCGAGCAGCACATCAAGGTGGCGAAGGGACTCGGCATGGAAGCCATCGGCTTCCTCATGATGTCGCACATGAACTCCCCCGAGGGCCTCGTCGAGCAGGCACTGCTCATGCAGTCCTACGGCGCCGACACCCTCTACATCGCGGACTCCGCCGGCGCCATGACCGTCGATGACGTACGTCGCCGTGTGAGCGCCCTGGTCAAGGCCCTCGACATCCCGGTCGGTGTCCATGCCCATAACAACCTCGCCATGGCGGTGGCCAACTCCATCGCCGCCTACGAGGAGGGCGCCAAGAACCTTGACGGGACGTCCGCGGGCCTCGGCGCCGGGGCCGGCAACTGCCCCACCGAGATCCTCGCCGCGGTCTCGACCAAGTACGGGATCGAGACCGGGGTCGACCCCCTCATGCTCATGGACGTGGCCGAGGAGGTGGTGCGCCCGATCATGCCGCGCCAGCAGGTCATCGACCGCGCAGGACTTCTCCTCGGCTACGCCGGTGTCTACGGCTCCTTCCTGCTTCATGCCGAGCGCGCGGCGGAGCGCTACAACGTCCCCATCTCCGAGATCCTGCTAGAGCTCGGCCGGCGCCAGGCCGTGGGCGGCCAGGAGGACATGATCATCGACGTGGCGCTCGAGCTGGCGCGCAAGCACGCCGAAGCCGAGGTAACCGCATGAGCGAGCTTGATCACGATGCCGCCGTGGAGCGCCTCACCTCCGCGGTTCGCAGGCTTACGGCGACCACGCCCCTGACGGAGCATCATGGCCACTTCGACATCCCCACGGCCTACGACCTGCAGGCGCGCGTCGTGGCCCACCGCCTCGAGCAGGGTCATCGTGTCGTCGGAGCCAAGCTGGGACTCACCAGCGAGGCCAAGCAGAAGCAGATGAATGTCGACGAGCCCCTCTACGGATGGCTTACCAGCGACATGCGCGTGGAGCCGGGAGCTCCCCTGGTCATCGACCAATTCATCCAGCCACGTGTCGAGGCCGAGATCGCCTTCCTCCTGGGGGAGGATCTCGAGGGCGATGACATCGGTGCCGCCGACGTGCTGGCCGCGACTGCCGCGGTGATGCCCGCGATCGACGTTCTCGACTCGCGCTATGCGGGCTACTCCTTCACGCTCCCCGACGTCATCGCCGACAACTCCTCCTCTGCCGGGTTCGCCACCGGCACGGTCCTCGTGGACCCGACCGGGATCGACCTGCGTCTCTGCGGAGTCGTCCTCGAGGTCAATGGCCAAGTCATGGCCACCGCCGCCGGCGCAGCGGTCCTCGGGCACCCTGCGTCGTCCGTGGCCTGGCTCGTGCGCGCTCTCGCGCGGCGCGGCGAGGGCTTGGCCGCAGGCATGACGGTGCTCTCGGGTGCCTGCACCGCTGCCTTCGCCGTCAAGCCCGGCGACTGCGTGGTCGCCCGTATCGATCGACTCGGCACCGTGGAGGTCGCATGCCGCTAATCCAGGTCACCATGGTCGCCGGTCGCACGACCGAGCAAAAGCACGCCCTCATCCGCAACCTCAGCGAGGCGATGGCCGAGACCCTCGACGTGCCGCTCGAGCGCATTCGCGTGGCCCTCTACGAGGTGAGCGCTGATGAATGGGGCATCGGCGGCGTGCCGTTCTCCTCCGCACGCGGGCCGATCTCGCCGTCCTCATGACGGCCTGGACCCCGACCTACACCGTCGACCAGGTCGCGGCGGCGCCCCTGCGGTTCGATCACGGCGCGATTCCCGTCCTCGTCGCCATGGTGGACGACGTGCCTCGAGCAGTGTCGGACGCCTGCCTCCACCGAGGGGCCTCGCTCGCCGACGGTCTGTGCCGAGACGGAGTCATCACCTGCCCGTCGCACTGGTGGCGCTACGACCTCCGCGACGGCGCTCTCGAAGGTTCGCCCGGAGTTCACCTGGCGTCCTACCCGTGCCGGATCGTCGATGGCACCATCGAGGTCGACCTCCCCCCCGCTCCGGTCACGCGCTCGCTGCGGGAGATCCTGCTCGACCACGCTCGCGGACATGAGGAGCCCGATGCCTGACTCCCGTCGCTTCCCGCTCGAGGCATTCACTGACGTCCTCGGCGGCAATGCCGAGCACGCCGCTTCGTACGCGGGGAGCGCGCTGAGCGGCTATGCCGCTCGCGGACTCGCGGTGGTGACGTGCATGGACTCCCGTATCGATCCGCTCGCCGCCCTCGGCATGGCGCCGGGGGACGTCAAGATCCTGCGCAATGCCGGAGCACGCGTCACCGATGACGTGCAGCGCACCCTCCTCCTGGCGACCTACCTGCTGGGAGTCACCCGCATTCTCGTGATGCCCCATACGGACTGCCGCATGGTCGGCTCGACGGAAGCCGACATCCATGCGCTCATCCGCCAGGAGACGGGCACCGACACGCGGAGCATCGAGTTCAACACCGCGCGCGACGTGGACGAGGCACTCGGCCGCGATGTCGTCCGACTGAGGGCCAATCCCCTGCTTCCCCCGGGCACGAAGGTCGGGGGCGCCGTCTACGACGTTCACACAGGCACCCTGCGCCCCCTCGAAGTGTGACGCGTCAGGCACCCGACGAGTAGCGGGCGACCCGTGCCACGGACACGTCGTACGCCCACGCGGTGACCGCGTAGTGCGGGAAGAAGTCCGCTTCGAGCATCGTCCAGATGCGCGTCGCCACCTCGCCGGAGACGAGGGTCTCAATGCGCGCATTGCCCCCCTCGATTCCGGACACGCCATGCGCACTCGGCCCGTGGCCATCGGCCATGGTGACGGTCCATCCGCGGGCTCCGCACGCGGTGAGGGCCTGGAGCAACCTGTCCTGGACGAGGCTCTCGGCCACGATGGTCACGCAGGTGACCTGGGCGAAGTGGGACATGCGACGTCCTCTCCTAGCCCAGCCATGAGCCCATCGCCTCCGCGATGAGCAGGTAGACCGGGATGCCGATGATGAGATTGAACGGGAAGGTGATGCCGAGGCTGCTCGTGAGCGTGATGGAGGGCGTGGCCTGCGGAAGTGCGAGGCGGACCGCCGCGGGCGCGGCAATGTAGGAGGCGCTCGCGCACAGGACAGCGAGCACGGTCGCCCCGCCGACCGACATGCCGATCACGGTGGCCGCGAGCGCGCCTGCGCTCCCCGCCAGGAGTGGGAAGACGATCGCGAAGGCCACGAGCCCGGGGCCGGCCTGGCGCACTGCCCCGATATGCCGGCCCGTGAGCATCCCGAGGTCGAGCAGGTACAGGGTGAGAACCCCGATGAAGAGACCTCCGAAGAACGGCTCCACGCGCTCGTATCCCGCCGGACCCGTGAGGACGCCGATGAGGAGGCCTCCCACGAGGAGGACGACCGAACGCCCGAAGACGACCTCGCGCAGCGTCTCCCCGAGGGTGCCTCTCTCAAGGCGCTGGGCCAGGAGCAGGCCGACGACAATGCCTGGGATCTCCAGGACCGTGAGGAGGGTCGTGACGTACCCCTCGAAGGGGATCCCCGACTCTTCGAGGAGGACCAGCGCAGCGGTGAAGGTGACGAGGGAGGTGGACCCGTAGTGCGCTGCCATGGCCCCGCGATTGACCCGATTCAGTCGCGTCCACCACTGCAGCAGGAAGAACGCCGCGATGGGGATGAGAACCCCGAGAAGGATGGCCGTGGCAATCGGCAGCGCGACATCCGCCGGCGCGCTCTTGCGCAGCGCGACGCCACCCTTGATGCCGATGGCGAGAAGGAGGTAAATGGACGTGGCCTGGTACACCGGGTCAGGGAGCCGCAGGTCGGTGCGCAGGGCAACTGCGATGAGGCCGAGGACGAAGGCGAGGACGGGCGGCGAGGTGAGATTGGTGAGCGCGAACGACAGCGAGCCCGCGAGATCCACGCGAACCCCCTAGACGTCGATGCGACCGCGGTCCAGGGAAGCTGCCCCGGCCACGATGAACTCCTTGCGAGGGGCTACCTCGCTGCCCATGAGCAGATCGAACACCCCGGCCGCCGCCGCCGCATCTTTAAGGGTGATGCGGCGCAGTTGACGAGTCCCGAAGCCCATCGTCGTGTCCCGCAACTGGTCGGCGTCCATCTCGCCCAGCCCCTTATAGCGCTGGATGGGGTCGCGCCAACGACGCCCCTTCTTGGTGAGCTCCGCGAGCAGCGACTTCATCTCGGCATCGGAGTAGGTGTAGCGGACCTCACCCTGCTTGCCACCGCTGCCGAGCACTTCGATGCGGTGCAACGGCGGCATGGCCGCGTAGACACGCCCCTCGGCGAGGAGCGGGGTCAGATAGCGGTGGATGAGGGTCAGCAGCAGGGTGCGGATGTGGGCTCCATCGACGTCGGCGTCGGACATGAGGATGACGCGCCCGTAGCGAGCCTGGTCGATCTCGAAGCTTCGTCCGGATCCCGCGCCGATCACCTGGATGATGGAGGCGCACTCGGCATTCTTCAGCATGTCGGCCAGGGAGGCCTTCTGCACGTTGAGGATCTTGCCTCGTATCGGGAGCAGCGCCTGGAACTCCGCGTCGCGCGCCATCTTCGCTGTGCCCAGGGCGCTGTCACCCTCGACGATGAAGAGCTCATTGCGCTCGATGTCCTCACTGCGGCAGTCCACAAGCTTGGCCGGCAGGGCGGATGACTCCAGCGCCGTCTTGCGGCGCTGGGTATCACGGTGAGTCCGTGCGGCGACCCGGGCGCGCATCGCGCCGGCCACCTTCTCCAGCAGGGCCTTGGCCGATGCCTTCTCCCCGCGCGGGGGGCTGGCGATCCACGTGGCCAGCTCCTTCGTCACGACGGCCGCCACGATGCGCGAGGCCGCCGGGGTGCCCAGGATCTCCTTGGTCTGGCCCTCGAACTGGGGCTCGGGCACCCGCACGGCCACGACTCCGACGAGCCCCTCGAGGGCGTCCTCCTTGGTGATGGACTCGTCCGCGGAGCGCAGCACGCGCGCGCCCTTGGCCTGCTCGTTGAGCACCTTCACCAGGGCTCGCTCGAAGCCGTTGATGTGGGTGCCGCCCTTGGGCGTCGCGATGACGTTGACGAACGACCGGACGTCGGTGTCGTACCCCGCCATCCACCGCAGGGCGATGTCGACGGTCAGCTCGCGCTCGACCTCCTGGGAGGTCATGTGCCCCTGGGCATCGAGCACAGGGACGGTCTCGTGGAAGTGTCCTGCGCCTTGGAGGCGGATCACTCCCGTGACCGGATCACCCGCGGCCAGGTGCTCGACGTACTCCGAGACACCACCCTTGTGGGTGAAGGACTCCACCTCCTCCCCCGCCCTGAGATCCCGCAGGGTCACGGTCAGGCCGGGCACGAGGAAGCTGGTCTGAATAAGCCGGTCGCGCAGCGCCTGGACGTCGTACTCGGAGTCCTTGGTGAAGACCTGGGGGTCGGCCCACCAGCGCACCCGGGTGCCGGTGCGCGAGCGCGGCACGGTCGCGACGGCCCGAAGGCCGTGTCGCCGCTGAAAGGCGGAGCCCGGTGAGGGCCCCTCAAACTCTCCGGCGACGCCGCGGCGGAAGGACATGGCATGGGTCTTGCCGCCGCGGTCCACCTCTACGTCGAGCCGCTCGGACAACGCGTTGACGACCGAGGCGCCGACGCCGTGCAGGCCTCCGGACACGGCGTAGCTGGTGCCCCCGAACTTGCCGCCCGCGTGGAGTTTCGTCATGACGACCTCAACCCCGCTCAGCTTGGTCTTGGGCTCGATATCGACGGGGATGCCCCGGCCGTCGTCACTCACCTCCACCGAGCCGTCGGCGTGGAGGGTGACAACGACCTTCTTGGCGTGGCCCGCGATGGCCTCGTCCACCCCGTTGTCGACGATCTCCCAGAGGCAGTGCATGAGGCCACGGCCATCGTTGGAGCCGATGTACATGCCCGGGCGCTTGCGGACCGCGTCAAGGCCCTCGAGAACCGCAAGGTCGCGCGCGTTGTAACTGGCGCCGTCAGCAGCGCCCCCGCCCTTGCGGGAGCGCGACGCGGTTGACGGCCCCTTGGCCGCCCGGGGCTGAGCGGGCACGTCCGCAGGCTAGCCAACCCGCGGGTCCCGCCGGTGGAGGCGCTCCACAGGCCTCGAGCCTGTGAAGCCGGTCACATACTGACGGTGTGTCGCCTTCCCTCGATGAGCGGGAACAGATCCGGCATGTGAGAGTGTTGCAGCAGTCGTACCCCAGCCGAGGAGGTCCGCGAGCATGACGCCCACCCTTGCCCCATCACTGTTGCCTGCTGATCGCTGCGACGGCTGCGGCGCCCAGGCCTACGTGCGCGTGACGTTGGTGAACGGCGGGGAGCTGCTCTTCTGCGGGCATCACTGGGGCCGTCACGCCGACGCCCTCAAACCTCAGGCAGCCCAGGTGCTCGACGAGACCGATCGCCTCGTCGAGGCCGCTGAGATCCCGGAAGCCTAGGGCCGCCGAGAGGCGGTCTGCTTCACCACGGCAGCGTAGGGTGACCTCATGCGTTTCGTGCTGGTAGTGCTCGTGCTGCTGCCCGTGGCCGCGCTCGTTGTCGGGGGCATCACCGGGCGCGTGCGGGCTCGCAATTGCTGCAGCATCCCCCCCGAGCAGGATCGTCGCCTGCAGGCCTAGGTCTCGTCCGAGGTTTCGAACTTCCGGAAGCCGAAGTAGTAGACGTACACCACGGCCAGGACGGGCCCGACCGTGATCATGAGGTAGGGCACCACTCCGCCCGTGCCCGCGCGGATGTAGGCCACCGCCGTGACCACGACGGCGATTCCCAGCACCACGGCTAGGGCCGCAAAGACATAGCGCTGTGGCGGCCGTGCCGACCACGGCACCGGAGGCAGGTCATCGTCCACGATGCACCACTAGTCCAGGTAGTCGCGCAGGACCTGTGAGCGACTGGGGTGACGAAGCTTCGACATCGTCTTGGACTCGATCTGGCGGATGCGCTCGCGCGTGACGCCGTAGACCTTGCCGATCTCGTCGAGGGTCTTGGGCTGGCCGTCGGTGAGGCCGAACCTCATGCGCACCACGCCGGCCTCGCGATCGGACAGAGTGTCGAGGACCGACTCCAGCTGCTCCTGCAGCAAGGTGAAGGACACAGCGTCGCTCGGGACGATCGCCTCAGAATCCTCAATGAGGTCACCGAACTCCGAGTCGCCGTCCTCGCCGAGCGGCGTATGCAGCGAAATCGGCTCCCGGCCGTACTTCTGGACCTCGATGACCTTTTCCGGGGTCATGTCGAGCTCCTTGGCCAACTCCTCCGGCGTGGGCTCGCGGCCGAGGTCCTGGAGCATCTGTCGCTGGACGCGGGCCAGCTTGTTGATGACCTCGACCATGTGCACCGGGATGCGAATGGTGCGGGCCTGGTCGGCCATCGCGCGTGTGATCGCCTGGCGGATCCACCAGGTCGCGTAGGTCGAGAACTTGTAGCCCTTGGTGTAGTCGAACTTCTCGACGGCGCGGATGAGGCCCAGGTTGCCTTCCTGGATGAGGTCCAGGAAGAGCATCCCGCGGCCGGTGTAGCGCTTGGCCAGCGAGACCACCAGTCGAAGGTTGGCCTCCAGGAGGTGGTTCTTCGCGCGTCGGCCGTCCTCGGCAATCCACTCAAGGTCACGCTTCAGCTTCTGCTCGATCTTCTTGCCCGCGTTGAGCTTCTCTTCCGCGAAGAGTCCCGCCTCGATCCGCTTGGCGAGCTCCACCTCCTGCTCTGCATTGAGCAGCGGGACCTTGCCGATCTGCTTCAGGTAATCCTTGACCGGGTCGGCCGTGGCGCCCGCCTGGGTGACCTGCTGGACCGGCTCATCGGTGTCATCGACGTCCGAGAGGACAAACGCCTCGCTCTCGCCCTCGGCGGCCGCACCCGTCTCACCCCCGTCGATCTGTGCGAGGTCCTCGGCCAACTCCGCCTCGAGCTCAGCCTCGAGCCCGGCCGCCACGTTGAGATCCGGCTCCTCGTCGGCGACCACCTCAATCTCGATTTCCACCTCCTCGAGCTCGACCTCTTCGCCATCGACGATGACCTTGGCGTTCTTGGCCGGCTTCCCGCCCGCGCCCTTGGGAGCCGCTGCCTTCGTGGCCGGCGCCGCGGGGGCCGCAGCAGCCTTCTTCACGGGAGCAGCCTTCTTCGCGGGCGCTGACTTGGTCGCGGGAGTGGCCTTCTTCGCGGGGGCCGCCTTCTTGACCGGGGCCTTCTTCGCGGGGGCCGCCTTCTTGACCGGTGCCTTCTTCGCGGGGACCTTCTGCGCCGGTGCCTTCTTCGCGGGTGCCTTCTTCGCGGGTGCCTTCTTCGCGGGTGCCTTCTTCGCGGGCGCCTTCTTGGCGGGCGTACGGCTAGCCGCGGCCATCCTGACTCCTATCCGTCCCATGAAGAGGGCCCGAGTCAAGTCAGGTGACTTGCCGGGCTCCCGTGCCGCGTATCGCGGCTGCCCGGGACAACGCCCGGACGGCCCCGATTGTTCCACGGCCATCCCATCCGGGCGGGGTCGGGTGGCTAGCGGACGAGGACGGCGCGCCCCTCGCCGACGGAGACCGGAAGCATGGCCTCCTGGGTCACCGACTCCTCCACCTCGAGGGGACCCAGGCCCTCGACCCAGTAGACCGCCTGCCACACCGTGCGCACCTGCACGTGAGGAGTCCCCGCCCGGTCGTAGACGTGGCTCACGGCAAGGTCGGGCCAGCGGCTCCCCGCCTTCGTGGTCCCCATGCGCGATCCGTCTCCGAAGTCCCACAGCCAACGCGGCGTGGCCGTGAGGTCCACCGAGAGATCGACGATCCTGTGGTGACTGGTCTGGGACCCATCAGGCTGGCCCGAGTCGAAGATGACCGGAAGGTGCGGCAGCGCACCGGTGCGCGGCTGCATGCGTGGGCTCATCGGCGGAATTCCTTGACGGATGATCTCACGCAGGTCTGCCTCCGCGGACTCCCGAGTGACCGGGCCGGAGGGACCGAAGCAGGCAGCGCCGAGATCGATCTCCTCTCCTGAGGCGCGCCTCAGGTAGATGCGCAACCAGGCGCCATCCGGTCCGCACAGTCGGGCCGGACCCCGACACGAGCCCGCGGTCGTCATCTCGCACTCGAGCACCGCGCGCCACGAGCATCCTGGACAGTCAGACGCCTCTGACCTGCCCTGCTGGTACATGCTGCCCGGCAGCAGGAGGCTGCCGGACCCGATGAAGGCGTCCTGTCGGTCGTCCCCGATCACGGTCACGTCCGCGGAGGACATGCCCGGGACGGCCAGCGCGGCCAGAAGTGAGAGCAGCAGGACGAGCAGCCGTGTACGCATCCCCCGACGCTAGGGCGAACGGCGCGCCGCACTCCAGGCGTGGGTCGAATCTGTGCACAGCGCGTGCGCGGTTGATCAGAGGGTGTCGGGCACGGTCGCGCGGGACAGCGCATAGCGCACGAGTTCGCCGACCTGATCTTCTTCGACGAGGAATCCGTCATGGCCGAAGGGCGAGCGGATGAGGTGCAGTCCATCGGCGCCGGCCGACGTCTCCACGATCTGCTGCTGAAGTCGCACTGGGAAAAGCCGGTCGGAGTCGATCCCCACGACCACGAGCGGCCGCGTGATCCGGCCGAGCGCCGCATCGGTGCCGCCGCGCCCGCGTCCCACGTCAAAGAGGCTCATCGCCTGGGTGAGCGCGACATAGGTGTTGGCATCGAACCGGCGCGCGAGCTTGTCGGCTTGATGGTCGAGGTAGGACTCCACGGCGAAGCGGCCGCCTTCGAAGGGGTCCTCGTCGCTCTGCGGCGAACGGCCGAATCGCAGGTCGAGCTCGCTCTCGCTCCGATAGGTCAGGTGGGCAATGCGCCGGGCGATGCCCATGCCGACATGGGGACCCTCCCCCGCGGACGCGTCGTAGTAGTCGCCCCCCCGGAATGCCGGATCCGCCCGGATGGCGCCAATCTGGGTCGCATGCGTCGCGATCTGATCGGCCGTCACCGCCGCGGTGGTGCCCAGCACGAGGCCTACCCGGACACGCTCGGGGGTCTCGGCCATCCACTCGAGGACCCGCATGCCGCCCAGCGAAGGTCCCAGCATGAGGGCCCACTCCTCGATTCCGAGGGCGTTGCTGAGCCTGCGCTCGACCTCGACCATGTCCGCGACCGTGACCGTGGGAAAGCGGCTGCCCCACGGCCGACCGTCAGGGGCGACACTGCCCGGCCCGGTGGTCCCCTGGCATCCGCCGAGCACATTGGCGCACACGACGAACCACTCGTCGGTGTCCACGGGACGGCCCGGCCCCACGAGGGAGTCCCACCATCCGGCTGTCGCGTGTCCCGGGCCGGCCGGTCCCGTCACGTGGGAGTCGCCGGTCAGGGCATGGCACACATAGACGGCGTTGGACGCGTCGGCATTGAGGGTCCCCCAGGTTTCGTAGGCCACGCGCACGTCCGGGATAACCTCACCGCACTCCAGCGACACGTCACCGACGTCGAGGAAAAGCCGCTCGCCTACGGGGTACCCCTCCTGCCAGGCGCCGCTGGCAGGAGGGGGTCCCTCGTAGGACAAAGGGCCGTAGGGCACCGGCACGACTCAGGCTTCCTTGGCCGCCCGGAAGCCGGCATCGAGGTCGGCGAGGATGTCGTCGATGCCTTCGATGCCCACGGCGAGTCGCACGAGCCCAGGCGTCACCCCGGCCGAGAGCTGCTCCTCCGGTGTGAGCTGCGAGTGCGTCGTGGAGGCCGGGTGGATGACGAGGCTGCGCACGTCTCCGATGTTGGCCACGTGGCTGTGGAGCTCGAGCGCCTCCACGAACCTGCGCCCCGCCTCGACGCCGCCCTCGATCTCGAACGAGAGGACGGCTCCCGAGCCCTTCGGGGAGTACTTCTGTGCCCGGGCATGCCAGGGACTCGAGGGCAGGCTGGCGTAGTTCACCTGAAGGACCTCATCGCGAGCCTCCAGGAACTCCGCCACGCGCTTGGCGTTGGCCACGTGCCGGTCCATGCGCAGGCTCAGCGTCTCCAAGCCCTGCGAGAGCAGCCACGCGTTGAAGGGCGCCACCGCCGCTCCCAGGTCGCGCAGGAGTTGCACGCGCGCCTTGAGGATGAAGGAGAGGTTGGCCCCGAACGCCGAGCCGACACCAAGATCACGCGCGTAGACGAGTCCGTGATAGCTGGGGTCCGGCTGGTTGTAGTTGGGGAAGCGATCGGGGTAGCGCGCATAGTCGAAGTTGCCGCTGTCGATGATGGCGCCGGCGATGGCCGTGCCGTGGCCCCCGATGTACTTGGTGGCCGAGTGCACGACAACGTCGGCGCCCCACTCGATCGGTCGGATCAGGTAGGGGGTAGCCACCGTGTTGTCGATGATGAGCGGCACGCCGATCTCGTGGGCGACGTTCGCCACGGCCTCGATATCCAGGACGTCATTCTTCGGGTTGGCGATGGACTCCCCGTAGAAGGCCTTGGTGTTGGGCTTCACGGCCGCGCGCCAGGACTCGATGTCGTCGGGATTCTCGACGAAGCTCACCTCGATGCCGAGCTTCGGCAGGGTGTAGTGGAAGAGGTTGTAGGTGCCGCCGTAGAGGCTGGGGCTCGAGACGATGTGGTCGCCCGCCTCAGCCACATTGAGGATGGCCAGGGTCTCCGCGGCCTGGCCGCTTGAGACCAGGAGCGCGCCGACACCGCCCTCGAGGGAGGCCAGGCGGTCCTCCACAGCCGCCTGGGTCGGATTCATGATGCGCGTGTAGATATTGCCGAGTTCCTTCAGCGCGAAGAGGTTCGCCGCGTGCGTGGTGTCGTTGAAGGTGTAAGACGTTGTCTGGTAGATCGGCAGCGCCCGTGCATTGGTGGCGGCGTCGGGGCTCTGCCCCGCATGGATCTGCCGGGTTTCAAAGGACCAACCGTTGCTCATGTTCTGTCTCCTACGAGGGTGATTCGGACAAGGGTCGTTCGCGGATCCGGAGGGACCCGACAGGGGCGGCTTCGCCGTCCCGCCGCGCCGGACCGGATGGGTGGAAGTGCCGACCGCCCCAGGGACGGCCGCGCTGCTCGAGAAGGACGGTTACGCCGTCCCCACGGGCCTCAACGACATCGACACATTCGATCGCCGCACATGCCAGCCTCCGTGCCATCCGGGGCCTTGCCCTGTGCAAGACCCGCGCTTGCCTGCTCTGCAGGCCCGGTCATCACCCGGGGCACCCCACCGCGGTCGGAGGGTTGCCGGCCAGCAAGCCGGGGCTATGCGCTGGCGCTCATGACCTGAAAAAAACATTACCCGACGTCGACGGCGACATCAACCGCGGGCCGCATCACCCTTCTCCGGAGCGGGTTTCGGCCCCTCGGCACGCGTCCCGACTCAGGGACTCGAGGCCCTCCCGCCACTCGCGCGGGTCGTATCCCCCGCACACCAGGGCGGCCACGAGATTCGCCAGTGAGTAGCCCGGCTCCACCGCGAGCCCGCGGTCCAGGGCGATGAGTGCGCGAGCGCCGTCGCCGGTCTGCCAGCGCAGGATGGCGAGCAGCGTGGCTGCGGGCGCCCTTTCCTCCTCGGGAGCGAGGCGCACGACGCGGCTCAGCGAGTCGGCATAGGTGCCCCAGGTCGAGGGTGCCTCGTGGAGGACGTCCCAGAGAAGCGTGTCGCGGACACGCATGTCGCGCACCGCACGCAGCACCGAGGCGACCTCGTGCGCGGACGGGTTCCCGCGACGCAGGACCTCTTGCGCGACGTTGATGCAGTGGTCGCGGCATGCCTCCTCGGGAGCCGGCAGGCCGTTGAGGAAGGACGAAACCTCCGCCTGCTCCTCCGATGAGAGCGGATCGAGCTCGGCCACCAGCTCGGAACGGTCGGCCGCGGGACTGTCGACGCCGAGGGTCTGTCGGATCTCCTCTGCGCGCTCCGGATCGATGGGATGGCCCTCACCGATGCCCCCCTCGTCCAGGGACTGCCACCGGCTCCCCCGGACCAGCAGGCGATCCCGCACTGCGACGCCCTTCGCTGCGAGGCACTCGGCCAGGACCGCCGTCACTGACTCAGCGCGGGCACGCTCCTCGTCGAAGCCCTCGAGGAGAGCTGCCCCGCCGGGCACCGCGCGGGCCACGGCATGGACGAGGGACTCCGGCGGCGGGGAGCTCTCCCCCGTCGCCGGTAGATCGCAGCGGGCAACGAGTCGAATGTCGTCGGATGGCCCGAGGGCCACGACCACGGCGGAATGCCGCGGGGAGAACCCCAGGATCAGCGGGATGGCGACGACGAAGTCGGCGGGAGCACACAGGGTGGCGTTCTTCATGGCCAGAGGCTTGCGGACGCCTCTGGGACGGGACCACCGCTGGCCGCACCCCTGTGGACGCGCGCGGCCAGCCGCCCGTGTGGATGAGTTAGGCGAGGATCCGCTTCACCACGCAGGTCCAGGAACCGCTGGGCGAGACGACCTCGCACGCATCCCCGACACGTGAGCCCACGAGCGCCTTCGCCAGCGGCGAGGTCCACGAGATGCGCTCGTCGTCAAGCACGGCCTCCTCGGGGTGCACGATGCGCACGCGGATGCGCTCCTTCACGCGACCCTGCGCCTCGACCTCGACCAGCGCACCCGGCTCCACGCGGGCGCCTCGGCCGGTCGCGGGGGTCGGGAGAGTCGCGGCGGCGGCGATGATGCCTTCGAGTCGACCCACCTCCGCGAGGGTGCGCTCGAACTGGGCCACGTCGCGCTCATCGCGCTCGGGGCCCATGAGATGCGGGCGCAGGCGGTCGAGGACATCCTCACGCAGCCAGGCGATGCGCTGCTCCAGGAGCACGCGGCCGTCGGCCGTCAGATGAATGCCGGTGGGAACGGCCGTGGACGCGACAGTGGCAGTGGTGGGACGACTGGGCATGACAACCTCCGGGCGGCATAAGCCGCTGCCGAAGGTCTCCCGCCGCCGGTTGCCCGACCCGTGGCACCGGGGCCCGCGGCGGACCCGTGATGACGACACCACGACGAGGGGGTACTCCCCTTCAGGCGTCATGCTAGGACAGGTTCGGTCTACCCGCACGTCGGCGGGGAGAGCGTCGGCCGCTTGGGCGCCACGAGGTCCCCGGAGCTACGCCCCCTCAGCCGGCGACCCACCCACGGGGCGAGGTGCCGACCGGCCCATCGCAGGTGACCGGCCGCTCGGGGGACAGCTCCCTGTCCCGGAGGGAGGGGCCGCGGCGTGCGCCACGACTCGTCACCGAGTCCGAGGGCCTCGAGGGCCGCCGCCGCGGCGTAGGCGTGACCGATGGGCGACAGGTGCAGCCGGTCCTCGTCCCACAGCGCGTCGTCGTCGAAGACCGCGCAGCCCCAGAAGTCCACGATGAGGCATCCGTACTGGGTCGCGATGGCCCTGATGGCCGCATTGGCCGACAGGATCCGACCGCTCACCGAGCCCATCACGATCGACCGGCGCGACGGGTCGCCGAAGGCCACGAGCAGGACATCCGCTCCGCTCGCGCGCAGATCGCGCACGGCGTTCTCGAGAGCCGTCATGGTGGCGTGCAGGTCGTATGAGCGACGCAGGGTGTCATTGACTCCCGCGGCGAAGGAGACGAGGTCGGGCCGCAGGGCCAGCGCCTCCGGCACCTGCTCGGCCACCACCTGGGGCAGCAGCCTGCCGCGCACGGCGAGGTTGGCGTAGAGCAGGTCGGGATTCGCCTGGAGGAGGGCGCACGCGACCCGGTCGGCCCAGCCTCGATGGCGCCCGTCGGGCCCCAACTCGTCCATGAGGCCCTCGGTGAAGCTATCCCCCAGGGCGACGTACCTCGACCACATGGCTCAGCCTGCTGCGGCCTCAGGCTCGGGCTTCGCCGCGGCGAACTTCCGACCAGCCTGGCGGTACCACGTGATGAGCGCGATCACGCCGATGAGGATCTGGGGCACGAAGGAGGCAGCTCGCCACACCAGGTCGGCCGCCGTCGCTGCGCCGTCAGAGACCCCGAACGCGGTGAGGATGGCGATCATGAAGGCGTCCACCGTGCCGACACCTCCCGGCGTGATGGGGATCATGAGGCCGACCTGGCTGATGGCGAAGGCGCCGAACGCGATGAGGATGGGCGTCCCCTCGTTCGACCATCCCTCGACTCCGCGCAGGGCGACGTACAGGATGAAGAACTGCGTGATGAACACCCCGCACTGGGCGAGCGTGATCCACGCCCATCTCTTCGTCACGAGGGTGTAGATCGTCTCGCGGAAATTGAGGATGGCGGGGACGAGATCGAGGTCGCGCAGCGACTTGATCCACCGCCCGAAGGGGTGGACGAGTTTGTTGCAGAGCACGCCCAGCCCTCGGGCGAGCTTCGCGCTGCGCACAATCAGGGCCAGCACGATGATCGCCGCGGCGAGGACCGCGAAGCCGATGAGGGCCACGGTCACGTAAGCACCGCCATTGGCCCCCGCGAGGACCAGCGCGCCGACGCCGATGATGGGGAAGCCGAGCGTGACGAAGATGCTCCAGAGGCCGACGACCGCGATCGCCGAAGTCGATGCCGCCGGAGTGACCCCGTAGGACGCCAGCATTCCGTATTGGACCGCGAGGCCCACGGCTCCACCGCCGGGCACGCCATTGCTGATCGCGAACGCCGCCTGGTTGATCTGCTGGCCGTGCCAGTAGCTCAGCCCCGGCACCGCGGCCATGAAAGGGAATCCGTAGACCGCGAGGTAGATGAGAACCGCCACGACGATGACGAACACGGAGGCCCAGCCCATGTTCTGCAGGGCGGCGAGCGCCTCCGAGTAGCTGCCGATCGTCGGGATGACCTTCCAGAAGATCAGCACGATGAAGATCAAGCCAATGATGCCGAGGATGATCGACTTCTTCTTGTCCAGGGCGACAGGGGCTGGCTGCTGGGCCTGGGGCGCGACGGGGGGGCCCGCCTCGTCGCCCGCGGCTGGCGCGCCGCTGGCGGCCGACTCGTCGCTCATGACCTCTCCTCGCTGATCAGGACTGCCCGCACCCTACGCCGTCGGTGCCCCCGTCGCTGGGGGGTCCGGGCGATCGACATCGGGGGGCTCTTGGCAGGATGGCGCCGTGCGCCTCGATCACGTGTCCTACGCCTGCGAGTCCAGCCAGCTCGCCGAGGTGGTCCAGCGCATCGGATCGGATCTCGGCGCACCCTTCGTCGACGGCGGGATTCACCCGTCGTTCGGCACGAGGAACTTCATCCTGCCGCTCGCCGATGGCACGTACGTCGAGGTGGTAGCGGCGCTCGACCACCCCGCCGCCGACAAGGCTCCCTTCGGTCGCGCCGTCCGTCAGCGCGCGGAGGAAGGCGGCGGCTGGCTCGGATGGGTCGTCGCCGTCGACGACATCGCCGGTATCGAGCAGCGCCTCGGGCGCGACAGCGTGGCCGGCCACCGCATCCGCCCGGACGGCTCCGACCTGCGCTGGAAGCAGATCGGCGTCCTCGACCTGCTCGAGGATCCTCAGCTGCCGTACTTCATCCAGTGGGAGCAACGCGCTGAGCACCCGTCGAGTCCCGGTGGCGACGTGCGCCTGGCGAGCATCGAGATGTGCGGTGACGCCGAGACCCTGGCGGAGTGGCTGCCCGTTGGCCAGGACCTCGGGGTGGAGCTGACCTGGGTGGAGGCCGAGGATCGGGGTATCTCCGCCTGCAACTTCCTCACTCCACGGGGTTTCGTCCGCATCGACTGACCCCGCTCCGCTACGGTCCCCCCATGACCCAGCCGCCGGAGTCCGCACCCGCCGAGACCACCGAGCCGGCGGCCCCGCCCGGCGACGGCGTGCCTCCTACCCTCAAGACGGCCGCCGGCATCACCTGGCGCATCCTGATCCTGCTCGCCGGGCTGGCGGTGATCTTCACGGTCCTCGGGGCGATCTACATCGTCGTGGTAGCGCTCTTCCTCGCCGCCTTCTTCACCGCGCTGGCCTCGCCGATCATGCACTTCTTCCAGAAGCGGGCCCACTTGCACAAGGCCCTGGCGATGATTCTGGCGATCATCCTCATCGCCATCGCGGTCGTGGTGGTCCTCACCATCGTGGTGCGCTCCATCGTCAGTGAGGGGCCTGACCTCGCCACCTCCTTCCAACAGTCGATGTCGGAGCTCCAGAAGTGGGCGTCGGGGCCACCGCTGAACCTGAGCAACGATGACTTCAACACCTACGTCACCGAAGCGGAGAACTGGGGCAAGAACTTCGCCCTCGACATCGGACAGTCGGCCCTGGGGTCGGTGGGCGACATTGTGCTGGGCGGATCGGTCTTCATCTTCGGCGTGATCTTCTTCATGATGAGCCCGCAGGTCATCTGGGGCTGGGTCGTGAGCTGGATGCCGACCCGGTCCCGCCCCTACGTCAATACCTCGGGTGACCTGGCCTGGGACTCCCTCTCCGGCTACACCCGAGGCGTGGTCATCGTCGCCTTGTGCGACTCCATCCTCGTCTTCATCGGGCTGCTCATTCTTCAAGTCCCGATGGCTCCGGCCCTCGCGGCCATCGTCTTCTTCGGTGCGTTCATCCCCGTCATCGGCGCACCCATCGCGACGTTCTTCGCGGCGATCGTGGCGCTTGCCGAGCGCGGCCCGATCATCGCCCTGCTCGTCGTCGCGCTCACCGTCGTGGTCGGCTCCTTCGACGGCGACGTGATGCAGCCGCTCGTCATGGGCAAGGCCGTGAGCCTCAATCCACTCGCGATCATCATCCTCATTGCCATCGGGTCCATCGTGCTCGGCATCATCGGCGCGCTCGTCGCCGTGCCCTTCGGCGCGGCCATCTATCGCGTCATGAAGTACCTGACCGGCCGAGACCCCGAGCATCCCCTGCCTGGCCGAGGACCTCCCGTCACCAGCGAGGCAGCGACTTCCCCGGGTTGAGGATCCCCCGGGGGTCGACCGCCTCCTTGATGCGGAAGTGCAAGTCCTGGGCCGGCGCATCGAGTTCATCGGCGAGCGATCGCCTCTTGAGGAGGCCGATGCCGTGCTCGCCCGTCACGGATCCCCCAAGCTGCAGGGCGACGTCGAGGATGTCGTCGAAGGCCGCGAGCGCCCGGGCAGCCGCCGCCTCGTCACCGCGCGGGATCACGATCGTGGGGTGCAGGTTGCCGTCTCCGGCATGGCCGAAGCTGGCGATCATCACCTCCCGGCGGGCCGACACCTCCTCGATGCGCGCAACGCTCTCGGCAAACCGGGAGCGCGGGACCGAGATGTCATCGAGCAGCCAGTCACCCAGTGATTCCAGGGCGGGGATGGCCATGCGACGCGCCCCCATGAGCATCTCGGATTGCTCCTGGTCCTCGGATCGGTAGGCCTCGGTCGCGCCAGCCGCCTCGCACGCCGCCAGGATCGCGTCGGCCTCCGCGAGAGCCGACTCCCCCGGAAGGTCCGACTGGGCGAGGAGGAGTGCGCCCGCCGTGGAGGGCAGGCCTGAGGGTCTCCACTGCTCGACCGCCTGCATGGTCGTGCGATCGAGGATCTCCAGCACACTGGGGGTCGTACCGCGCATGATCGCCTCGACGGCACGGCCCGCGTCGGCCATGGTGTCGAAGATCGCGACCACGGTCGTGGCTGGCGGCGGCAGCGGCCGCAGACGCAGCCGGGCCATGGTGACGATGCCGAGGGTCCCCTCACTCCCGACGAAGAGGCCGGCCAGGTCATATCCGGCCACTCCCTTGATCGAACGCCGGCCCACGCGCGTCACCCGTCCGTGGGGCAGCACGACCTCCAGGCCCAGCACGGCATCGCGAGTGACGCCGTACTTCACGCAGCACAGTCCGCCCGCATTCGTATTCACATTGCCGCCGATGGAGCAGAAGTCCTTGCTCGCGGGATCCGGGGCGTACCACAGGCCGTGCTGCGCGACGTGCTCGCGGAGCTCGGTGTTGAAGATCCCGGGCTGGGTCTCGACGTAGCCGTTGGCCACGTCGACGTCGAGCACCTCGCGCATCCGCTCCAGGCACAGCACGAGGCTGCCGTCGATCGCATTCGATCCGCCGGTGAGTCCGGATCCGGCGCCGCGCGGGACCACCGGCACGCGCTGGTCGTAGCAGGCTCGCATGACCGCCGACACCTGATCGGCCGTGCGCGGGAAGAGGACCGCGAAGGGCTGACCCGCCTCCGATCCCGACGATCTATCGAAGCGGTAGGACTCCAGGATGTCGGTGTCCGTCACGATGTCGCCGTCGGCCAGCGCCGCCGCGGCCGCTGCCAGGACGGAATCCTCGGGGCTCACGCGCAGCCGTTCACGGTGGCCGCGAGGGTGTCGATCGCGAGGCTGGTTGAGCTCGAGGCCCACGGAGCGCGGTTGACCATGATCGCGAAGCTCTTCCACTCGCCGTCGGCGCCGCGGGTCAGGCCGGCGAGCGTGCTCACGCCGGTGATGCTCCCGGTCTTGGCAAACACCTCGTCGCGCGCGCAGGAGGCCGAACCGTTGAAGCGATAGGTGAGCGTGCCCGTGCGACCCGCCACGGGCAGCCAGCCTCGAATGGCGGCCAACTCCGGATGGTCGGGATCCACGGTGAGGTCGAGAATCTCCGTGAGCGCACGCGCGGTCAGGCGGTCATTCTCACTGAGTCCGCTGCCGTCCTTGAGGCGCAGCGGTGACGTGTCGATCCCCAGCTCGCCGAGGGCCTCGTAGGCCGCGGCAGCCGCACTGGACCAGGTGGCGGGGTAGCCACGGGCCAGCGCCACGTCGCGGAAGAGCACCTCGGCGATGTTGTTCTCGCTGACCCTCAGCATGAGCTCCACGGCATCCGCCACCGTGTTGTCGTCGACCGAGGCAAGAACCTGGGCCTCCGGTGGCGCCACGGCGCGGCCGGCGTAGTCCACGTCGAGTCCCTTCGCACGCAGGGCGCTCACGAAGACCGACGCAGCCGTCGACACGGGATCGGAGGAGTACTCCCCCAGCATCGCCAGCGGCCGGACCGCCGCGGCGTAGCTCGGGCTGTCTCCCGGCGCCCAGCCGTCGGCGGATGAGGGAGCGGGGAAGAGGTAGTCGTCGACCTTGAGGGTGATGGGGCCGCTGAGCGCCTGCTTCTTCCACTGCTTGGCCGTGCGCGCAGCCAGCCTCTGCAACTGCGACGCAGTGAGCATCGGGTCGCCGCCACCCACGAGGACGACCTCGTTCGCACGCGTCCCCCGGACGACCTTCGTGACGAAGCGGTGGTCTTGGCCCAGGGTGGCCATGGCGGTTGCGGCCGTCACGACCTTCATGGTCGAGGCGGGCAACTGCTTCTCGTCGGCGTCCAGGGCGAAGATGCCGGTGCCGGTGGCCGCGTCGGCGACGTAGACGGTCACGTCATCGCCCAGCGCCGCCGCCTGCGCTCGGGACTTCAAGGCCTTGGCCATCGCGACGTCGGGGTCGGCTGCCAGAGCTGTGCCGGGCACGCCCACGAGGAGCGCGACGGCCGCAGCAGTCGCGAGCAGGCGCCTCATCGCAGGGCCCGCAGGCGCATGAGCCTCTCGAAGAGGGCCCCATGCCCCACCGGTGCCAGTCGCGCCAGGGCATCGCCGAGGTAGGCCTCCGGACCAATGAGCACTCGCGCCTTGCGACGTCGGGTGCCCTCGACGATCTGCCGAGCGGCCACCGCCGGCTCGATGACGAGGAACTTGTCGAAGATGGCCTGCCCCGTGGCCCACTCCGCCTCGCTCAGCGCGACGCCGCGCCGGGCGCTACGGGCGATGCCGGTCCTGATGCCACCCGGATGCACCGCGGTGACCCCGATGCCCCGCGGCCTCAGCTCCTGCCGGAGGGCGAGGCTGAATCCTCGGACGCCGAACTTGCTCGCCGCGTACGTCGCATTGCCGACAGGGGCGATGATCCCGAAGAGCGAGGACAGGTTGGTGATGTGAGCGTCTCGCTGCAGGTACGGGAGGAAGGCCGATGTCACGGCCATCACCCCCCGCAGGTTGATGGCGAGCAGCCAGTCGACATCGTCCATCGACACCTGCTCGAAGCGGCCCCCCAGCGCGACCCCGGCGTTGTTGACGAGCAGGGAGACCCTCGCGTGCTCGGCCACGACCTGCTCGGCCAGCTCGGTTGCCCCGTCGCGCTCTGAGAGGTCGATGGCATGCACGGTGATGCGTCGATCCGGACGGCGCGCCGCGACGGACTCCGCGACCTCCTCGAGGCCCTCCTTGTCCTTGTCGACCAGGGCGAGATGGCTGCCGGATCGCGCGAGGCGCTCGGCCACGGCCGAGCCGATCCCCCCGGCTGCTCCGGTGACGACGGCGACTCCGCCGTCGATGACGTAGCGATCACGCATGGATGCGCTCCTCTGCCCTGCGGGTGCGGTAGGCCTCGGGGTCGAATCGCCGCAGCAGCCGGGCGAATCCGTGGGTCGAGCCCGGCCACAGGGCGACGTTGCGACCATGGCCATTCTGGTACCAGGACTGGCAACCGCCCTGCTGCCACACGGTCAACGCCAGTCGTCGATCGATCTCGTCGCGGTAGGCGTCCTGGCGCCGCGGATCCACCTCGTGGACCAGGCCTGAGGCGACGGCGGGGGCGAGGTAGTCGATCTGCGCCTCGGACATGAGGACGACCGAGGAGTGCCCCAGGCCCGTGTTGGGGCCCTGGAGGATGTAGAGATTGGGGAATCCGGCCACCGTGGTGCCCTTGTAGGCGCTCATGCCGTTGCGCTCGAACGCCTCGGCCAGCGTCTCGCCGTCCCTGCCCACCACGCGGTCGGCCAGCGGCGGCTCGAGGACATTGAAGCCGGTCGCCCACACGATGACGTCGACTTCGTGCTCGACGCCATCGGCATCGACGACCCCGGTGCCCGTCACGCGCTCCAGGCCGGGAGCGACAGTCACGTTGTCGCGCATGAGGGCCGGATAGTAGTCGTCGCTCAGCAGGATGCGCTTGCATCCCATGTCGTAGCGCGGAGTGACGCGCTCGCGGAGCTCGGGATCGGTAACCTGCGCCTCCAGGTGCCGGCGCGCCATCCGCTCCCCGAGGGCCCGGAACGCGCCCTGGCGGGTGAACGAGAGCAATTGCACCTCGCGGGCCCACGACGAGATGCCGCGCATCGCCTGCTGGACGGGAGGGAGGGAAGCCAGCAGCGACCGGTACCACGCCGGCACGGCACGGTCGCGGCGCGGCATGACCCAGGGCGGCGTGCGCTGCAGAAGCACCAACTGGGCGGCGATGGGCGCGATGGCCGGGACCACCTGGATCGCCGAGGCACCGGTGCCCACCACCGCGATCCGCTTGCCCGCGAGATCGACCGAGTGGTCCCAGCGGGCGGTGTGCATGGCCGGACCGCGGAAGTCCTGGACTCCCGGCACCTGCGGGTAGAGGGGCTCCGTGAGGCCGCCGCAGGCGCTGATGAGGACATCGGCGGTGAGGTCCCCCCGGGAGGTGCTCACCTGCCAGACAGCCGCCTCGTCGTCCCAGGTCGCGCGCAGCACCTCGGTGCCGAGCCGCAGGCTCGGGCCCAGACCGAAGATCTCCACGACGCGCTCAAGGTAGGCCTCGATCTCCTGCTGCCCGGCGAACTTGCGCGTCCACTCGGGCCAGGGGGCGACGGCCAGCTCGTACAGGCGGCTCTGGACGTCGCAGGCGCAGCCCGGATAGGAGTTGTCCCGCCAGGCCCCGCCCACGCGCGACCCACGGTCGAGGATCGCCAGGTCCACCACGCCGGCACGGCGCAGGGCGATGGCCGCCCCGATGCCCGAGAAGCCAGCCCCGACGATGCAGGCGCGCACTCGCTGGCTCACCCCTCCACGATAGTCAGGCGAGTGGCGCCCAAGCCTGCCGATCCGAGCAGCGGCAGTCATCCGAGCCATCGCCGCCTAGGGTGGCCGCATGGCGACCCATCCCCTGGACCCGCTGAGCGCCGCGGAGTTGACGGCGGTCGTGGCGACCCTCGACGCGGCCGGACTGCGCGGCCCCGAGGTCGAGATCGCCTTCGCGCAATTGGACGAGCCCGCCAAGGAACTCACCGTGCCGTGGGCGCCCGGCGATCCCCTTCCCCGCGTCACCCGCATCACCCTGTGGAATCGCGTCACGCGCGAGGTCACCGAAGTGCTGGTATCGATCGGAGCCGCCGGAGGAACCGTCGTGTCCGAGCGACTCCGGCCGGGGGCGGTGGCCCCCGTGATGAGCACCGAATCCGCGCGCGCCATCGAATCCGTCCGGGCCGATCCTCGGCTGGCCACCGCCTTGGCCGCCCGGGGCATCGACAACCCTTCAACCGTGCACCTGGAGACCTGGCCCTTCGGGGTCACCGTCCCGGAGGGGATGGACGCCGGTCGGCGCCTGGTCTGGACACCGATGTGGCACCGGCCCGAGCCGGGCGCGAATGTCTACGCCCATCCCATCAGCGGCCTGCGCGCGATCGTCGACCTCGATACCGCCGAGGTGCTCGCCGTGGAGGATGACGCCCTCATCCCGATCCCCGACACGTCCGGTCCCTACCGCAGCGACCAGACCGGCGGGCAGGTGACCCTGCGGGAGCTGGCGATCACCCAGCCGGACGGCCCTTCCTTCACCGTCGACGGGTGGGCCATCGCCTGGGAGCGCTGGCGGCTGCGCATCGGATTCGACCAGCGCGAGGGCCTCGTCATCCACGACGTGCGCTTCATCGACGAGGGGCGCGAGCGCCGCATCGCCCATCGCATGTCGGTGGCCGAACTGGTGATCCCCTACGGCGATCCCTCCCCCGAGGCGCACCGCAAGCAGGCCTTCGACACCGGAGAGTTCGGCCTCGGCAGCTACACCAACTCACTGCAACTCGGCTGCGACTGCCTCGGCGAGATCGTCTACCTCGACGTCGACCTGCTCGATCCGGACGGCCGCGTGCGGACCGTCCCGCAGGGCATCTGCCTGCATGAGGAGGACCACGGCATCCTCTGGAAGCACACCGACGAGACCGGCCATGTCGAGGTACGTCGTTCGCGACGCTTCGTCGCCTCGTCGATCGTCACCGTCAACAACTACGAGTACGGCTACTTCTGGTACTTCTACCAGGACGGCTCGATCGAGTTCGAGGCCAAACTCACCGGCATCGTGCTCACCACGGGCGGGACACCGGGACAGCCCGGCGACTCCGCCACCGAGTTGGAGCCGGGACTCTTCGCCCCGTATCACCAGCACATCTTCTGCGCCCGGCTCGACCTCGACGTGGACGGCGGGCCCAATGCGGTCCTCGAGGTCGACGCAGTCCCCTTGCCGCCCGGAGACCGCAATCCCCACGGCGCGGCGTACACGGTCCGGGAGACAGTCCTCGACTCGGAGTTGCGCGCCCAGCGGGAGATCGATCCCCTCGCCAACCGCTACTGGAAGGTCGTCCACCGCCGGGGCGGCCAGCAGACGGGCTACAAGCTCGTGCCCGGCCACACGACCTTCCCCATGGCCGACCCGGAGTCGCTCATCGGCCGGCGCGCGGCCTTCATGTATCACCACCTCTGGGTGACGCCCTACCGCGAGGAGGAGCGCTACCCCGCGGGGGACTTCCCCTTCATGCATCCGGGCGGCGCGGGCCTGCCCGCGTGGACCGCCGCGGATCGCTCACTGGTCGATGAGGATGTCGTGCTCTGGTACGTCTTCGGCACCAATCACATCCCGCGCACCGAGGACTGGCCGGTCATGCCGGTCGAACGCGTCGGATTCCAACTCAAGCCCGTCGGGTTCTTCCGACGCAGCCCCGGCATCGACGTCGCCCCGCAGCCGGGCCACTGCCACTGAGGGAGTCGTGATCGTCACCGGCGCGAACCGAGCCTGTGACGATGCCACGACAGGCGGAACCCCCGCCCGGCTCAGCCGGCGCGGGGGTCCCGTCATGGTCGGTCTTAGCTGCAGCCAGAAGTGCTCCCGCAGCCCTCGCACACGTAGCAGGAGCCCGCAGGCCGCATCTTCACGCCGCAGGTCATGCACAGCGGTGCGTCCGATGCGGTGCCGGTGAGTGCCTCGAGCAGCTCGGCCGAGGAGTGGACGTTGGCCGGAGCCGCCGCCGGAGCGGCCGGGGCCGCCTCCTCGACAACCGCATCGGCGACAACCTCGTCCTCGACCACCGCGGCCGCAGCCGGGGCGCCGTAGGTCGCAGCCACCGTCGCCGCGCGCTCCTCGGCGGTGAAGATGCCGAGCTCGGCGCGCTTCTCCGCGGGCAGGTAATCCAGCGCAAGCCTGCGGAAGATGTAGTCCATGATCGACTGCGACATGCGGATGTCGGGATCGTCGGTGAGGCCGGCCGGCTCGAACTTCATGTTGACGAACTTCGAGACGAAGGCCTCCAGCGGCACGCCGTACTGCAGCGCGATGGAGATCGCGATGGAGAAGGCATCCATCACCCCGGCGAGCGTGGATCCCTGCTTGCCGAGCTTGAGGAAGACCTCGCCGAGGCCGTCGTCAGGGTAGGAGCCGGCGGTCATGTAGCCCTCGGCGCCGGCGACGCTGAACGAGGTCGTGCGCGACGGGCGCGACTTCGGCAGGCGCTGGCGCACCGGGCGGTGCTCGATCACAACCGTCTCGTCGCCGGCCACGTCGGAGGGCTTCGCCTTGGCATCCGAGAGCGGCTGGCCGACCTTGCAGTTGTCGCGGTAGATGGCGAGGGCCTTGAGGCCCATCTTCCAGCCCTGGAAGTAGATCTCCTCGACCTCTTCGACCGTCGCCGTCTCCGGCATGTTGACGGTCTTGGAGATGGCCCCGGACAGGAACGGCTGCACCGCGGCCATCATGCGCACGTGGCCCATCGGGGTGATGGCGCGCTGCCCCATGGCCGTGTCGAAGACGGCGTAGTGCTCGGTCTTGAGACCGGGGGCGTCGACGACGTGGCCGTTCTCGGAGATGTACTCGATGATGGCCTCGATCGTCTCGTCGGCATAGCCGAGACGCTTGAGGGCGAGCGGGATCGTCTGGTTGACGATCTGCATCGAGCCGCCACCGACGAGCTTCTTGAACTTCACCAGCGAGAAGTCCGGCTCGACGCCCGTGGTGTCGCAGTCCATCATGAAGCCGATCGTGCCCGTGGGGGCGAGCACGGAGGCCTGAGCGTTGCGCCAGCCGTTGACCTCGCCGACGCGCAGGCTCTCGGCCCACTCGCGCTCCGCGACCTTGAGCACGTCTCCGTCGAGGCTCGTGACCGAGCGGACGGCGTCGGTGGCCGCGGCATGCTTGCGCATGACGCGCTTGTGCGCCTCGGCATTGCGGGCGTAGCCCTCGTAGGGGCCCACGATGCTGGCGAGCTCGGCGCTGCGGCGGTACGACGTACCGGTCATTACCGACGTGATCGCCGCCGCGAGCGCACGGCCGCCCTCGGAGTCGTAGGGCAGGCCGACCGCCATGAGAAGGGCGCCGAGGTTGGCGTAGCCGATGCCGAGCTGGCGGTAGTCGCGCGTCGTGCGACCGATCGCCTCGGTCGGGAAGTCGGCGAAGCAGATGGAGATGTCCATAGCCGTGATGACGAACTCGACCGCGCGGCGGAAGGTCTCGGCGTCGAAGGTGCCGTCCTCCTTGAGGAACTTCAGCAGGTTGAGGGACGCGAGATTGCAGGAGGAGTTGTCGAGGCTCATGTACTCGGAGCACGGATTGGAGGCTGTGATGCGACCGGTCTCGGGGTTGGTGTGCCAGTCGTTGATCGTGTCGTCGTACTGGATGCCGGGATCGGCGCACGCCCAGGCTGCCTCGCTCATCGTGCGGAAGAGCGTCTTGGCGTCGAGGGTCTCGATGACCTCACCGGTCTTGCGGCCGCGCAGGCCGAACTCGGTGCCCTCCTCGACCGCGCGCATGAAGGTGTCGGAGACGCGCACGGAATTGTTGGCGTTCTGGTACTGGACCGAGGTGATGTCGGCGCCGCCGAGATCCATGTCGAAGCCCGCATCGCGGAGGGCGCGAATCTTGTCCTCCTCGCGCACCTTGGTCTCGATGAACTCCTCGATATCGGGGTGATCGACGTCGAGGACGACCATCTTGGCGGCGCGACGGGTGGCGCCGCCCGACTTGATGGTGCCGGCGGAGGCGTCGGCGCCCCGCATGAACGACACCGGGCCCGAGGCGGTGCCGCCGGACGACAGCAGCTCCTTCGAGGAGCGGATGCGCGAGAGGTTGAGGCCGGCACCCGAGCCGCCCTTGAAGATCAGGCCCTCCTCGCGGTACCAGTTGAGGATCGAGTCCATGGTGTCGTCGACCGCCAGGATGAAGCAGGCCGAGACCTGCTGCGGGGACGGCGTGCCGACGTTGAACCACACGGGCGAGTTGAAGCTGAAGACCTGGTGCAGGAGCATCCAGGTGAGCTCGTGCTCGAAGATCTCCGCGTCCTGAGGTGTCGCGAAGTAGCCGAACTCACGGCCCGCCTTGGTGTAGGTGAGGACCACCCGGTCGATGAGTTGGCGCAGGCTCGACTCCCGCGCGTCGCTGCCCACGGCGCCACGGAAGTACTTGGTGGTGACGATCGTCGAGGCGTTGATGCTCCAGAAGTCGGGGAACTCCACGCCCCGCTGCTCGAACACGGCCTCGCCGGTCTTCCAGTTGGTCTGCACGACGTCGCGACGCTCCCAGTTCACCTCGTCGTAGGGGTGGACACCCGGTGTCGTGTAAAGGCGCTGCAGCGTGAGCCCTGTGCCAGAGGCGACCTTCGGCTCGTTGATGATCTTGGACATGCGGGGTGTCTCCTCAGGTGGTGGTGGGCAGGGTCGGACTGTCCTCGGCCGCCAGGGCGGCCTCGGAGCGGAGCAGAGAGATCTCGGCCTCGAAGTCCTCGAGGGTGTCGAAGCTGCGGTAGACGGACGCGAAGCGCAGGTAGGCGACCTCGTCGAGCTCCCGTAGCGGCCCCAGGATCGCCACGCCGACGTCCGCGGACGGGACCTCCGCTGCTCCCGCGGCGCGCACGGCGTCCTCGACCTTCTGGGCGAGGAGAGCGAGGTCGTCCTCGCTCACGGGGCGGCCCTGGCACGCCTTGCGCACCCCCGAGACGACCTTGGCGCGGCTGAAGGCCTCGCTGGCCCCGGATCGCTTGACCACGGACAGGACGGCGGTCTCGGCGGTGGTGAACCGGCGGCCGCAGGACTGGCACTCCCGGCGGCGGCGGATGGCCGCGCCGTCGTCGGCCGTGCGGGAGTCCAGGACCCGGGAGTCGGTGTCACGGCAATACGGGCAGCGCATGGACCCTCCCTCCGAGGCGCGACGGGCCCATCCGTGGATGGGCCTGTGGATCACGTGGGGACATCCTGTGAGGATCCGACCACAACCTGTGGAGGAACTACACCGGTGTCACTACTAGATGTAGCGGGGACCCTAGACCCTCTGACGTTTCCGCGCAAGACCTCCGCTGGGCGTGTCGCGTTCGCCTCGCTCGCCCCACGGGTCTCAGGGGCACCGTCGGGTGGCGGCGCGGGGAACTCGCGGTGACGGGCTAGTGGACCGGCACAGCGAGCTGCTGACCCGGGGTCAGCACCGAGGCGGGGAGGTGGTTGGCCTCCTTGATCTCGGCGATGAGTGCCCGGGGGTCGGCACCGGGATCTGCCGCCTCGGCAATGCCCCACAGGGTGTCGCCAGGCGCCACCGTCACCGTGGTCCACCCCGTGGGAATCGTGCCGGCCGGAGCCCCCGCCATGGCCCGCCAGGGGCCGAGGACGAGGAGGGCCAGCGCCGCCAGGGCCACGATGGCAAGGCGCCCCCGGCGGGTGAGGCGCAGGGACGGGCCGGCCTGCTGGTCGGCGCGGCAGCGTCGGGGGGTGATCGCGGGGGCGTAGGCGAGGGCCATGGCCTCTCCCTTCTCGTGGACCCCCGGAGGGGTCGAACGCGTGTTCGTTCGAACACCTGTACCATTGGTACCACAAGCCCCACGACACGTCCAGGATTTATCGAACAGGTGTTTGAAATGGGCGTGTCGCGTCGCTACCGTCGTGGTCACGGACTCAGGCTCCCCCAGGGGTCTGACACCGCCCACCGATCGCAGGAGGACTCATGGCCCGCCCACCCGCCGCCGACGCTGCCGAGGCCGACTTCGGTGAGGGCCTCACCCGGCGCCAGCGGGACATCCTCGACGTCATCCGGCGCACGGTCGACGAGCGCGGCTATCCCCCGAGCGTCCGAGAGATTGGCGAGGCCGTCGGGCTGACCTCCCCCTCGAGCGTGGCGCACCAGCTGGGGGTGCTCGAGAAGAAGGGCATGCTGCGACGCGACCCTCATCGCCCGCGCGCTCTCGTCGTCTCTGATCCGGATGCCGGCGCGGCGCCTGTCGAGGTCGACGCCACCGGCAGTGGCGATGCGCGTCCGGATGCGGCCTATGTCCCCGTCCTCGGCCGCATCGCGGCCGGTGGGCCCATCCTCGCGGAGGAGGCCGTGGAGACCGTCTTCCCGCTGCCGCGCGAGGTCGTGGGCGATGGGGAGCTCTTCCTGCTGCGCGTCGTCGGAGACTCCATGGTCGACGCCGCCATCTGCGACGGCGACTGGGTCGTCGTACGCCGTCAGCCGACGGCCGACAATGGCGAGATCGTGGCCGCTCTGCTGGATGACGAGGCGACCGTCAAGACCCTGAGCCGCCGCGATGGCCACACCTGGCTGATGCCGCACAACCCCGCGTACTCCCCCATCGACGGCGACCACGCCACGATCCTCGGCAAGGTCGTCACCGTCATCCGCCGGGTCTGACCTCCTCGCGCAGCCGGCGCAGCGCGCCGAGTGCGGCCTCGCGATCCGTCGTGAACCACAGCGGGGGCAGGGAGTCGCGCAGGCGACGTGCATAGCCGGCCGTGGCGAGGCGAGGGTCCAGCACCGCGACCACGCCGCGGTCCGCGGTATCGCGGATGAGGCGCCCGGCTCCCTGCGCGAGCATGAGACCCGCCCGAGGCAGCGACACCGCGGCGAATCCGCTTCCTCCAGCGGCGTCCACCGCGTCCTGCCGCGCCGACACCACCGGGTCATCAGGTCGCGGGAATGGGATGCGATCGATGATGACGAGACTGCAGGTCGCGCCCGGCACGTCGACTCCCTGCCACAGCGACAGGGTGCCGACGAGGCTGGAGTCACGCTCCGCGGCGAATCTCTCCACGAGGGGCGCGACGGTGTCCCCGCGTCGCTGAACGAGGACGTCTTCGACACCGCGCACGCGCAGGTAGTCGCCGATGCGCTCCACCGCACGCCAGGACGAGCACAGCACCAGGGTGCGCCCGCCTGCGGCCTCGATGAGGGCACCGACCTCATCGAGGGACTCCTCGGGGATGCCCTCGCGCCCCGGGGGCGGCAGGTGCCGAGCGACATAGAGAATGCCCTGGCGCGCGTAGTCGAAGGGGCTCCCCACGTCGAGGCCCTGCCACTCGAGGTCACCGGGCTGCAGGCCGAGGGCCGTGGCCACGGCGTCGAAGCCACCTGCCGCCGTGAGCGTCGCGCTGGTGAGGACGGCCGGGCGCTCGGCGAAGAGCCCGTTGCGCATGAGTCCGGAGACATCGAGGGGTGCCAGGCACGCAGTCCCGCTGCCGTCGCCCCACGTGACCTCCTGCGGGGTCGCCGCGAGGAGCCGGCCCGCGGCGTCGAAGACCTCGTCGAGTGCTCCCCGCGCACGCTGGCGGGCGGCCAGGGTGTCGAGATCGTCCTCGGAGCCGATCTGCCCCACGGCCACCCGGGCGGCGTCGCGCACGCGGGTGAGAGCCAGGGTGAGGTCGCGACCTGGCTCGCGGAATCGTCCGTCGATGCCCTTCAGTGCCTCCGCGAGCTCCTCTCCCGCCGCGAGGAGATCGTCGAGGGCTTCGGCCGTGATGTACGCGCGGGCGCGGCCGGCGGCTGTCTCGACGGCCCGAGCGGACAACTCCATGGTGAGCGCCTGCGTCATGCGGTCCACGAGCTCGTGGGCCTCGTCGACAACGAGGGCGTCGTGCTCGGGCAGGACCGGGATGCCCTCGACATAGTGAATGGCGAGCATGGCGTGGTTGGTGACGACGATGTCAGCCTGCATCGCGATCTCCCGACGCCGCGCCGTGAAGCACTCCTCACCGAAGGCGCACTTGGACTCGCCGACGCACTCGCGGCGCGCCACCGAGAGGCCGCGCCAGACGCGCGCGTCGATCGGCTCGCCGTACTCGTCGCGATCGCCAGTCTGCGTCTCCAGCGCCCACTGACGCACGGCGATGGCCTGTCGGCCGAGCTCGGTGCGGGGGGCGGCGAAGATGGCGTCGTCGTCCTCGGCGTCATCGCCCGCGCGATGGAGTCGCTCCTTGCACACGTAGTTGTGCCGCCCCTTGAGGACGGCATAGGTGAGAGGCCGGCCGAGCAGGGGCTCCAGCGCCGCCGAGACGACGGGCAGGTCACGCTCGACGAGCTGCCGCTGCAGGGCGAGTGTCGCGGTCGAGATGACCACGGGCCGGCCGCTTGCCGCGTGGAGCGCGGCCGGGGTCAGGTAGGCCAGGGACTTGCCGGTGCCGGTGCCTGCCTGGACGAGCAGGTGCGCCGGAGGACCGTCCCCGCGACGCGCTCGCGGGGCCGTGGCGAGGCACTCGGCGACGGCTAGGGCCATCTCCTCCTGCCCTGCGCGCGGTGTGCCGCCCAGGGCTGCCGCCGCCAGCGCGAGCGCGTCGGCGACCTGGCTCACGGAGCCTCGAGCCGCGCGGCCAGGTCAGCCGGCACACGGGCGGTGAGGTGCGTGCCTTCCGCGAGGTGCTCCTCGGTCATCACCTGTCCCCGGTCATGCGCCTGGGCCACGAGGTCTCCGCGCGTGTAGGGCACGATGACATCGACCTCGACGTCCGGATGCGGCAGCCGGGACTCGAGGACGCGCAGCAGTTCAGGGATTCCCTCGCCCGTCTTCGCCGACACGACGACCGCGTCCGGCTCCAGGCGTCGCAGGCGGGCGATCTCGAGGGGATCGGCGAGATCGGCCTTGTTGATCACCACGAGCTCGGGAAGGTCCCCGGCACCGATCTCGCGCAGGACCTCGCGCACGGCGGACATCTGCTCCTCGGGCTCTTCATCGGAGCCATCGACCACGTGGAGCACGAGGTCCGCCTCGGTGACCTCCTCCAGCGTGGACCGGAAGGCCTCGACGAGATGGTGCGGCAGGTGCCGCACAAAGCCCACCGTGTCGGCCACCGTGCACGTGCGGCCCCCCGGGAGGTCCAGTCGACGCACCGTCGGATCGAGGGTGGCGAAGAGCGCGTCCTCCACGAGAACCCCCGCGCCCGTGAGCCGGTTGAGCAGGCTGGACTTCCCCGCATTGGTGTAGCCGGCCAGAGCGACGGCCGGCGTTCCTGAGCGGCGGCGTCCGCTGCGCTGGGTACGGCGTACCCGCTCCATGTCCTTGAGCTGGCGGCGCAGCACGGTCATCTGGTCGCGGATGCGACGGCGATCGGTCTCGATCTTCGTCTCGCCCGGGCCACGCGTGCCAACGCCGCCCGTCGCCCCTCCCGCGCGCCCGCCCGCCTGGCGGCTCAGGGACTCGCCCCAGCCGCGCAGTCTCGGCAGCAGGTACTCCATCTGTGCGAGGGACACCTGCGCGCGGCCGGCGCGACTGCGCGCGTGCTGGGCGAAGATGTCGAGGATGAGCCAGGTGCGGTCGACGACCTTCACCTTGACGACGTCCTCGAGATGCCGCAACTGGCCGGGGGTCAGCTCTCCGTCGCAGATGACCGTGTCGGCTCCGGTGTCGACGACGATCCGCCGGAGCTCCTGGGCCTTGCCCGACCCGATGTAGGTCGCCGGGTCGGGGCGGTCGCGGCGCTGGATGACGCCCTCGAGCACCAGGGCCCCCGCGGTCTCCGCGAGCAGGGCGAGCTCGCGCAGGCTGCGCTCGGCCTGCCAGGCCGTGCCCTGGGTCCACACCCCGACGAGCACGACCTGCTCGAGGCGGACCTGCCGGTATTCGACCTCGGTGACATCCTGCAGTTCGGTCGACAGGCCGACGACGCGCCGGAGAGCCTGGCGCTCCTCCAGATGGAGGTCACCGTCGGTCACGCGGATCCCTTGGACTCATCCATCGCCCTCGCCAGCCATTCCGCGTCGAGGAAGCCCTCCGACACGATCTCGGCGGGACCGATGAGGTGCATGCCGTCCTCGGCCTCCGCGACGAGGAGGGTGCCCCCCGGGACGTCGACGCGATAGGGGGCGTCACTGGCCCCGGGGAGGCGCCGTGCCACCCAGGCCACCGCGCACGCGCCGGTGCCGCACGACCGGGTCTCGCCAACCCCGCGCTCATGCACGCGCATCTCGAGATGGGCGGGCGCCAGCACGTGAACGAACTCGACGTTCACCCCGTCAGGGAAGACCTCGGCCGACACCTCGGGCGGCGTCTCCAGGGTGCCGGCGGCATCGAGGGAGCCGACGAACACGACGGCATGGGGATTGGGCATGAGCACGCCGGTCGCGGGGAAGCTGAGGCGACCCACCATGACGGTGGCGACGCCCTCGACGGGCTGGGCCGGACCCATGGCCACGTCATACAGCCCGTCCGACCGACGGGCCACGCGACGGACGCCGCCGCGGGTCGCGATGTCCATCCCGGCGGGATCGGCAAGCCCCGCTCGCACGAGGTAGTCGGCGAAGAGCCTGATGCCATTGCCGCACATCTGCGCCACGGAGCCATCGGCATTGCGATAGTCCATGAAGATCTCCGCGCCCTGGGCCGCCGGATCGTCGGCACGCTCGCTGCGCACGACCCGCAGGACGCCATCGGCTCCCAGGCCGGTGCGCCGGTCGCAGATGCGCCGCACCAGGTCGGCCGTGAGGTCCACCTGCCCGTCGAGGTCGGGGATGAGGACGAAGTCATTGCCGGTGCCGTGCCCCTGGATGACGGGGATGCGGTTGCCGGACATGCGCCCCAGCCTAGGCGCTGCCACCGGCCGCGCCCGCCTGCCGGTAGAAGGCCTGTGCACGGTCGCAGACCGATGTCCAGTCCTGATCGGGGGGATGGGTCTCGTTGAAGGAGCGCATCCGTGCGAGCAGCCCCGGGTCCCTGCCGAGAAGTGCCAGCGCGTCCGCCAGGGCGGCGTCGTCACCGGCGAGGAGACCGTTGACGCCATCGGCGATGAACTCCCCCGTCCCGGTCTGCGACCGGGCGACCACGGGCAGGCCGAACGTGCGGGCCTCCAGCGCCGCGATGCCGAAGGACTCGCGCACGGACGCCTGGGCGAAGACATCGGCCTGGGCGAACCTCTCCGTGATGCCTTCCCGGGCCAGGCGGCCGGCGAAGTCGATGTCGAGCCCCAGCCGACCCGCGAGGCGCTCGGCCCGGGAGCGCTCGGGGCCGTCGCCGATAAGGCAGGCCTGCACGCGCACATCGGGACCGAGGAGGACGCTCGCGCGCGCGAGCACGCGCAGCAGCGCCCCCACTCGCTTGCGCGGCGCCAGTCGCAGGACCGACACGACGCGCAGTACGCCCGGCTCCTGTCGCCAGGGCGCGGAGGCCCGCCACGCATCTGCATCGATGCCATTGGGGAGTACGCCGACGGGCGCTCCGACCGAAGCCGAGATCTGGGAAGCCGCCACCGTGCTCACGGCTGTGA
>JBPCSL010000114.1:0-6101 GCA_051007175.1 Candidatus Nanopelagicales bacterium | reverse complement strand
GTCCACATGGCGCGAGACCGACTGGAACAGACGGCGCACTCGGGTGGTGAACATGCCTCCACGGTAGGTCGCCTGCCACCCGATGTCAAGGCTATTCGACATTTTCCTGAGGTCATGTCGATGGGGGTCGACATCTGGAGTCCACATCGTCGCCCTAACGCGACATCGGAGACCTCGGAGCGTGGGGTACCCGTGGAGCTTCCAGGCCGCTCCCGGCCTTGAGGCCCCGTGGGCTCAGCCCCCGTGGAGCCAGGCCGCTCCCCCCACGTGGAGGGCCTTCGCCAGGTTTCGGGCGTTCTTCGAGATCTCCTTCGCCGGGTTCCCTGACCGCGCCGACGCCAGGCGCAGGGCCGCCAGGCCCACCCCCTGAGAGGCACCCTCGAGGAAGGCCCCGAGCGCGGCCTCGGTGCCGGGTGGGATCTTCCCCGACGCCAGGGCTTCCATGAGGTCTCCCTCGGCCAGCCGCTTCTTCCCCTTGCCCTGGGCCTTGAGAGTCCGCTCGAGGAGCTGCTCGTCCCCGGGGCGATCGACCCCGCTCGGGATCGACAGGGGTATGCCCAGCACGGCCAGCAGCGAGAAGAGCTTGCCGGCGCCGATCTCGATGTCGTCGCGTCCGCTTTCGAGGTAGTTCAACGTGGCCCGCGATACCCCGCCCCACTTCGCGAGGTCCTTCTGACTCACCCCGGAGGCCTTGCGGTAGGCCCGGATGACCGTGCCCACCTGGGCCACGGTGATCTCCTGCTCGCCCACGGCAGGCGCAGCCTCGGCGGGGGATGCCACCGCTGCGGCATCGGCCTTCTTGGCCGGCTGGCTCATGTGCGCAGGCTAGGGCTACCCCGTCCCGGATCGCCACCGGCCCGGGCTCCTACCTCGCATGAGGACAGCAGGCGCCGTCCACAGGCGGCGAGATTTCGAGCGGGCAACCTTGCCACGGACTCGCATCTGGCCCCGGCTGCCCACAATGTAGCGAGATTTCGAGCGGGCAACCTTGCCACGGGCCATCGCTCTCCACAGGCGGTGAGATTTCGTGGAGGCAACCTTGCCACGGACTCACTCATCCACAGACGGTGAAATCTTGTGCGGGCAACCTTGCCGAAGCAGCCGTCAGTGAACGTCGACCCGCTCGCGGTCGATCTACCGAACGTCGGCCCGCGCCAGCGTGCCTGTCGGAAGCCCCAGTTCCAACTCCGCACCGGTGCGGGACCAGATATTGGCATCGGCGAAGGACACCGAACTCCCATGCGCGACGGCCTGCAGGAGCAACCCGTCCAGAAGGGCCAGGATGCGCCACGCCGCAGCATTGGGCTCCCGCGACGCCATCGACCCCTCGGCAACGCCATCACGAATAGTGGAGGCAAGGAGTGCGTGCCACTCGTCGTTCAGGTAGCGGGAGATCCGCTGGATCGCCGGACGGCGCGGGGCCTCCGACCACGCGTCGAGCCAGATCTGCATGGCCGAGTCCTCGGACGTCCGCGCGTACGCATCCATGAAGAGTCGCAGGCGCTCCACGGGACCCTGGCCGCGCTCGAGCATCTCCCGCGTGTCCGCAAGGTCCTGGCCAGCCTCGCGCGAGAAGGCCTCGGCGATGAGGTCGTCCATCGACGCGAAGTAATGGTGGATCAACCCGCTCGACGTGCCGAGCTCCGTGGCCACGTCGCGGACCGTCGTGCCGCCGATGCCCTGGCGCCGCATGACCGCAAGCGCGGCCACCACGATCGACTCGCGTCGGTCCTCGGGGCTCATGCGGGGCACACCCACACCGTAGACGCTATTGCGCATTTGTCCAATAGAGTTCTAGGCTGCAGGTCGAGGTGGCGCCGGGTGACATCCCCCCGTGCTCCGGCGCCTCCTCGCTAACCTCGAGGATGCCGATGATCAAGACGACGCCGTTCTACCCGCGCCTGGCCGAGCTCAACGACAGCGGCCTCTGGGTGCACTGGGCTGGCTATCTCGCCGCGCCGCAGTACGACCTGTCGGCCAAGCACGAGTACTTCGGCGTGCGAAACGCCGCAGGGTTCTTCGACACCTCGCCCCTTCACAAGTACTGGATCCGCGGCCGTGACGCCGAGCGCTTCTGCTCCTACGTCTTCGCGCGCGACATCCGCACCTGCAAGCCCGGCCGCGCGCAATACACCATCTGGTGTGACGACGCCGGCTACGTTATGGAGGACGGCGTCATCTTCCGCTACTCCCCCGACGAATTCCTGCTCACCGCGGCAGAGCCCAACTTCGGCTACCTCACCGACATGGCGCGCCGCTTCGACGTGGAGATCGTCGACTGCAGCGAGGACTACGCCTCCCTCGCCCTCCAGGGCCCGCGCTCCCGCGCCATCCTCGAGCAGCTCACCGACGAGGTCGCCGGCCTGCGCTACTTCGGCTTCGTGCAGACCAAGATCGCCGACACCCCGGTCACCGTGAGCCGCACCGGCTTCTCCGGCGACCTCGGCTACGAGCTCATCATCCCGGCCGGCGACGCCCTGCGGGTCCTCGATGCCCTGCTCGAGGCTGGCACGCCGCATGGACTGCGCCCGTACGGGGACACCGCCCTCGGGATGACGCGCATCGAGGCGGGGCTGCCCCTCATCGGCGTCGAGTTCACCTCGAGTCGCTACTCCTACGTCGCCGAGGACCGCTTCACCCCCATCGAGCTGGGGCTCGGCTGGCTGCTCAAGGGCATTGAGGACGACTCGCGTCCCTTCGTCGGGCGCCAGGCGATCCTGCGCGAGATCGCGGAGGACAGCTCGCGCTGGCGGACCGTCGGCATCACGATCGCGTGGAAGGACTACTTCGACCTCTTCACGTCGCACGGCCTCATGGCCGTCCCCGACGAGACGCCCGTGCCGTGGGAGTCGATGATCTACAACGCCAACGGCAAGCGGGTCGGCTATGCCACCAGCTTCATGTACTCTCCCATCCTGCAGAAGCACATCGGCATCGCGCGCGTGAAGCCCAAGTACGCCGATCCCGGCACGATCGTGTACGTCGAGCAGACGGTGACGCACGAGTACATCAACGTCGCCGCCGAGGTGACCGCGCTGCCCTTCTTCAACCCCGAGCGAAAGACGGCCCTGTGATGTCCGAGACCAATTCCTACGACGCCATCGTCATCGGCGGCGGTCACAACGGCCTCACCCACGCGGCCTACCTGGCCAAGTCTGGCCTTCGGGTCCTCGTCCTCGAGCAGCGCCACCTCGTTGGCGGGGCCGCCATCACCGAGGAGTTGCGCCCCGGCTTCAGCTTCACGACGTTCTCCTACGCCCTGAGCCTGCTGCGGCCCGAGATCATCGCCGAGCTCGACCTCGTGCGCTACGGATTCATGCCGCTCTACATGCGCTCGCACTTCGCGCCCATGGACAATGGCGACTACCTGCTCCTCGGCCCCGATCACGACGTGAACCGCCGTGAGATCGCGCGCCACTCCCGGCACGACGCCGACTCCTATGACCGCTTCGAGCACGACACCTCGCGGGTCAAGCAGTTCGTGCGACCGATGTTCGACTCCATCCCGCCCAACCTCTTCAGCGACTCCGCCGAGGACGCCGACCGGATGGCGTGGCTGGTCAAGCACTGGGGAGGCGCTGACAAGAAGGTCCTGCACGACACCGTGCGCCTTCTCACCGGGAGCATCGCTGACTTCCTCGACGACTACTTCGAGTGCGAGATCCTCAAGGCGACCATCGCCTCCGCGGCCTGCGTGGGAGTCAAGCTCGGCCCCATGTCACCCGGCACCGGGCTCAACTGGCTCTACCTGGCAATGGGCGAGCACGACGGCGCGATGGGCTCCTGGTCCTTCCACAAGGGCGGCAACGGCGGCTTCACCCAGGTGCTCGCGCGCGCAGCCCAGGCCTACGGCGCCGAGATCCGCCTCGACTCGCACGTGTCCCGCCTGCTCACGCAGGGCAGCGAGGTTGTCGGCGTCGTCCTCAGCGACGGCACGGAGTTCCGCGCGCCCGTCGTGGTGAGCTCGCTGGATCCGCGGCGTACCTTCCTGCAGATCGCCGACCCGCGCGAGTTGCCGACCGACCTCGTCGATGCCATCGAGCGCTACCGCTTCCAGGGCGTCTCGTCGAAGGTCAACTTCGCCCTCGACGGGATCCCGCACTACCCCGCGCTCGGTGATCGCACCGACCAGTACCAGGGCTTCGTCAACATCTCTCCGACCGTCGACTACATGGAGCACGCGTACGACGCCGCCAAGTACGGCTGGTACAGCGAGAACCCCTACATCGACGCGTCGATCCAGTCCTTCATCGACCCTGACATGGCGCCCGCCGGGAAGCACGTGATGTCGTGCTACGTCATGTACACGCCGTACGCGCTCAAGGACGGCACCTGGGAGGCGGAGCGACAGAAGATGGGCGACCGCGTGCAGGCCACCCTGCAGCGCTTCTTCCCCAACTTCAACGACCTCGTGCTCCAGCGCGAGGTCGTGACCCCCGACATCATCGAGGAAACGACCGGCCTGTCGGAGGGCAACATCTACGCCGGGGAGTTCTTCCCGTCGCAGATGTACTTCTTCCGGCCGGCACCCGGCTACAGCGACTACCGAACCCCGATCCGCGGCTACTACCAGTGCGGTTCGGGCACGCATCCGGGCGGATGCGTCATCGGTGCGCCGGGTCGCTTCGCCAGCCAGCAGGTGATCGGCGACCTCAAGCGCTAGCCGCTCGAGGTCCTGGCTGTTCCGCTTGAGGTCCTCGCCGTTCCGATTGCGGTCGTCGCCGTTCCGATTGCGGTCCTGCCGAGGTCTCGACCTACCTAGTTCTGGTCCTGGTCCTGGTCGTTCTGGTTCTGGTTCTGGTTGTCCTGGTCCTGGTCGTTCTGATCCTGGTTCTGGTTCTGGTTCTGATCCTGGTTCTGGTTCTGATCCTGGTTCTGGTTCTGATTCTGGTTCTGATCTTGGTTCTGGTTCTGGTTGTTCTGGTTCTGGTTGCCGGACGAGCATGCGGTCACGGGGACGGCGACGAGCACGCCGAGGACGAGGGCCGCGGCGATGCGACGCGGGGCGGACTGGGTCATGGGGACCTCCTTACGCCACATCATGAGGCCCCCGCAGGTCCTGAGTCGTGCCGGACACTCCCACAGCAACCCCGGCTCTCCCGCCATCAGCGCGCGGCGTCTCGGGAGGACGGACCCGTTCTTCGGGCTGATACGCAGGCTCATCCTGCAGATCAGCCCGAAGAACGCCCGGCTGCTGCCGGGCCACGGTGCCGGGATCCTCAGTCGCCGTTGCCGAAGGGGCTCGGCGCGCGCAGCAGGCCGTCCACGAGTGCCGCATAGCCCTGGCAGCCCTCCTCCGTCACGTGCACGCCCTCGGGATAGACCCAGGACGGCTGCTGGGAGGAGAGGGCGTTCCAATCGAAAACACGCACGTTGTCGTAGCGCAGCGGCAGGGCCGCGATGGCCGCGTTCGTCGAGGCCTCGAAGGTGTAGCGCGAGGGGTCATCGGGCAGTTGGATCGTCGACCACACGACCAGGCGACTGGGGCCGAGCACCTTCATGATGGCGTCGAGGTCGTCCGCAGTGGCCCCGCCATTGGTGCCCAGGTGCACCAGGACTCGCGGTGGCAGATGGTTCCCCTTCTTAGCGAGGACGTCGACGCCATCGGCGATCTGCCGCGGCTGGTGGGCGTCGACCTTGATGCGACGCTCGTTCAGGCAGGGAGCCGCACCCGCCAGCACGGAGTCACCCACTCCGAATGCCTTACCCGCATAGGGCTGCTCGGTCACCATCGCCGCGGGGGCGACACCGGTTGGCTCGTCATCGGCGGACTCGGCAGCGGATCCCGATACCGCCGACACCGCGGCCACCTGCGAGGAGGCCGACCCCTGCCACCAGCCGACGGTGATCCCCGCGGCCAGCGCCATGCCGAGGGCGACGACAACACTGACCGCGCGCGCATCCATGACGCCACTCTGCGGCGCAACACCGAGACAGACCAGGGGCGCAGCAGTCCGTGAGGAGGCTCTTAAGCCGTTGGCAACCGGGTGGAAGTCAGTCCGCGATCAGCGGCAGCCGAGCGCCACAGCGGAATCACGCCGTGACGAGCAGCGAATCCGGCTCTCCCGACGCCGAGGAGTCGCGCGATGCGTCTGCACCCG
>JBPCSL010000113.1:0-20742 GCA_051007175.1 Candidatus Nanopelagicales bacterium | reverse complement strand
GGTGGCGATGACCGCCTGCACGCCGCCGAGCTCATCGGAGATGCGGCGCACCAGTCCGTCGACCTGGCCCGCGAAGCCGTAGAGCGCGCCCGACTGCAGGGCCTCGACGGTGTTCTTCCCGATGGGCGAGCGCGGCCGCACGAGCTCCACCTTGCGCAGTTGGGCCGCGCGCTGGGCCAGCGCATCCAGGGAGATCTCGATGCCCGGCGCCAAGGCGCCGCCGAGGAACTCGCCCTTGACGGAGACGACGTCGAGGTTGGTGGAGGTGCCGAAGTCGACGACGATCGACGGGCCGCCATAGAGGTGATGGGCGGCCATCGTGTTGACGATCCGGTCGGTCCCCACCTCCTTCGGGTTGTCGGTGAGCACAGGCACGCCCGTCTTGGTGCCGGGCTCGACGATGACGGTCGGGGTTTCGGGGTGATAGGTCGTCAGCATGTGGCGCATCTCGCGCAGGACCGCCGGGACGGTCGAGCACAGGGCGATGCCGGTGACCTCGGGCTCACCGGCGAGCAGGCCTCGGAAGACCAGCGCCATCTCGTCGGCGGTCGACCGCGCATCGGTCTTGATGCGCCACGAGCGCACGAGGTCATCGCCCTCGAAGAGGCCCAGGACGGTGTTGGTGTTGCCGACGTCGATGGCGAGCAGGGTCATTGCGCCTCCCGGAGGTCGCCGCTGATGTCGAGCACGGGCGCCGAGTGAGTGAGGGATCCCACGGCCACGAAGTCGACGCCCGTGACGGCCACCTCGGGCGCCTGGGCCAGGGTGAGGCCGCCGGACGCCTCCAACTGCGCGCGTCCCGCGGTACGCCGTACCGCCTCGGCCATGGCCTCCGGAGTGAAGTTGTCGAGCATGACGAGGTCCGCTCCCGCGGTGAGTGCCTCATCGAGTTGATCGAGCGTGTCGACCTCCACCTCGACGCGGATGCCGGGGAACTCACGGCGCACCGCGGCGAAGGCCGCGGCCACTGAGCCCGCAGCGACGACGTGGTTGTCCTTGATGAGGGCCTCATCGGAGAGCGACATTCGGTGATTGACGCCGCCTCCGCAGCGCACGGCGTACTTCTCCAGCGCACGCAGGCCGGGCTGCGTCTTGCGGCTATCGCGCACCTTCGGGCCGGTGGCGCCCAGCGCGTCCACCCATCGACGGGTGGCGGTCGCGATCCCGGAGAGGTGGCACAGCACGTTGAGGGCGGTGCGCTCGCCCAGGAGCAGGTCGCGGGTGAGTCCCGATGCGCTGCCCACGACATCGCGCCGCGAGACGGTCGTGCCGTCGGCCACGAAACCCGACTGCGCACGGCCCTGGGACGCCCGGAAGAAGACGGCGGCCGCGACAGGCCCGCCCGCGACCACGCCGTCGCCCTTGGCGACGAGATCGAGGACGGAGCGCTGGTCGGCCGGCACGGTGGCGACCGATGTGACGTCGACGCCCCCGTCGAGGTCCTCGGCCAGGGCGCGGTCGACAAGATCGACGACGGCCACGGGATCCAGTCCGGCCGACCGCAGTGCGACGTCGATATCGGCGGGAAAGTCAGCCGTCATGGTCGTGTGCTCCTGCTCCTGCAGCGGGTGCGGTCACGTTCTCATGTCGAGTGACGAGATCCCCCGAGGGGGTCACGCGGGAGACCAGCCGGACTCGCCACCGCTCGTCGTCGCGCTCGGGGAAGTCCTCGCGCCAGTGCGAGCCCCGGGTCTCCTCTCGCATGCGGGCCTGGTGCACCAGGGCACGTGCCACGAGATGGACATTGGTCGTCTCCCAGTCATCGGTGCACGGAGTGGCCCCGGGGATACGGGCGATCTCCTCCAATGCGTCCGACGCCCGCTCCAGGGAGGGGGCGGTGCGAATCACGCTCGCATCGGCGCTCATCGCCTGCTGCAGGGGGCGCAGCGCCGAGTGCGGGATGAGGGGGCCCGGCGCGGGGAGCGGCTCCGCGGCGCGGCGCACCGCGGACTCGCCCGATAGCGCGCGGCCGATGCGCGCGGCGAACACGAGACCCTCAAGAAGGGAGTTCGAGGCGAGTCGATTGGCGCCGTGGACTCCGGTGCACGCCGCCTCGCCGCAGGCGAAGAGCCCCGGGATGCTGGCGCGACCGTCGAGGTCGGTGCGCACCCCGCCCGAGACATAGTGTGACGCCGGCGCGACGGGGATGAGTTCCGTCACCGGATCGATGCCATGCGCGCGGCAGGAGGCGAGGATCGTCGGGAATCGCTCCTCCCACAGACGCTCCCCGAACATGCGCGCGTCGAGCCACACATGCGGCGATCCCGTGTCGAGCATGCGCCGCATGATGGCGCGCGACACGATGTCGCGCGGCGCGAGCTCGGCCATGGGGTGGACGTCGACCATGAAGCGGTCGCCCGCGCCGTCGACGAGCAGCGCGCCCTCTCCGCGCACCGCCTCCGACACCAGCGGCTGCTGGCCGCGCGCCCTCGGCCCGAGCCACAGCACGGTCGGATGGAACTGGACGAACTCCAGGTCGGCGACCTCGGCGCCCGCGCGCATCGCGAGGGCGATGCCGTCGCCGGTGGCGACCGGTGGGTTGGTGGTCTGCGCGAAGACCTGCCCGAATCCGCCTGTCGCCAGGATGACCGCCGGGGCGAGCGCCGCGCCGACGCCATCCCTGCTGCCCTGGCCCATGACGTGCAAGGTCACGCCCTGCGCCGAGCCCTCGTCGTCGCGCAGTAGGTCGAGCACGAGGGCTCCCTCGATGAGCTCGATGCCGGGGTCGAGCGCGACCGCGGCCACCAGGGCTCGTGACACCTCGGCACCCGTCGCGTCACCGCCCGCGTGCGCGATGCGATCGCGGTGGTGGCCCCCCTCCCTCGTGAGCGCGAGGTCGCCCGAGGCATCGAGATCGAAGTGCGCCCCCAGCTCGATGAGCGCGCGCACCGCCTCCGGCCCCTCGGTCACCAGGACCCTCACGGCATCGACATCGCACAGTCCCGCGCCGGCGACGAGCGTGTCGGTGAGGTGCTCCTGGGGGGTGTCGTCCTCCGCCAGGGCCGCGGCGATGCCGCCCTGCGCCCAGCGTGTCGATCCCTCCTCGACGCGCCCTTTCGTCACCAGCAGGACGCGTCGTCCGGTGCGCCGCGCATGGAGCGCGGCCGTGAGCCCGGCAACCCCGGAGCCCACGACGACGACATCACCCTCCGCGGTCCAGCCCGGCGCCGCGGCTCGCAGCGAGGACATCAGGGACCGCCCAGTCGCACCGCGACATTGTCGATGAGCCGGGTGCCGTCGACGAGGACGGCCACGAGCAGCCGCCCCTCCGAGCCGGGAGCGGGGTCGCCCAGGTCGACGGAGCGCACCGCGACGTAGTCCACTCGCATCGGCACCGGCGACGACGCGGCCACATCCTCCAGGGAACGTCGTACCGCGTGCTCGACCTCCTGCGCTCCGCGCGGGGCCGCCTCCTCGCCGAGGCGCAGGGCGGCGGGGATCGCCGCCGCGAGCACGCGAGCCTCGGCGGAGAGGTAGCGGTTGCGGCTGCTCATCGCGAGACCGTCGGCCTCGCGCACCGTGGGCACCCCCACGATCTCGACTCCGAAGTCGAGTGCGCGCACCATCGCGCGGACGAGGACGAGTTGCTGGTAGTCCTTCTCGCCAAAGAGTGCCGCGTCAGGACGGGTGACATGCAGCAGCTTGCCGACGACGGTCAGCATGCCGGCGAAGTGTCCGGGACGACTCGCCCCTTCGAGCTGCGATCCCAGCGGTCCGGGATCCACGGCGATGGCCGCGGCAGGGGAACCCTCGGGCGGGTACACCTCGTCGACGTCGGGCGCGAAGACGATGTCGGCTCCTGCCTCCTCGCACAGGGCGACATCAGCCTCGAGGGTGCGCGGGTAGCGATCGAAGTCCTCGCCTGCGCCGAACTGCCGGGGGTTGACGAAGTCGGTGACGGTGACGCGACCGCGCGGTCCGGCGATGCGCCGCGCCTCGCGCACGAGGACGGCATGTCCCTCGTGCAGCGCACCCATCGTCATCACCACGGCGGTGGGTCCCTCGACCGCCGACAGGTCCGCGAGGCCGGATCGCGTGTGCACGACCTGTGTCATGGCCGCTCCCCAGCGGACCACGCGCGCTCGACATCGACCAGCAGGTCCGCGATCGGCTCCGCCGATGACGCGGGAAGGCGCCCCGAGGACAGGGCGCGATCCAGGGTGGCGCGCGCCATGACGAGATAGGCCTCGCGCGTGCCGGAGTCGGCATCGGTGAGGTCTACCAGGTGGGCGCGCACGGTGGCCGCGTCGCCGCGGGCGACCGGACCCGTCAGCGCCGCATCGCCTTCGCGCAGAGTGTTGTCGAGCGCGGCGGTGAGCAGGGGTCGCGCCAGGCGCGCGGGATCCTCGACCCCGGCCGCCGCCAGCAGGTCGAGGGTCTGGGCCACGAGGGTGACGAGGTGATTCGCGCCGTGGGCGAGTGCCGCGTGGTACGTCGTGCGCGCGCTCTCGTCCACCCACACCGGGTCGCCGCCCATCTCGACGACGAGTGCCTCCGCGATCGGCCGCACCGGCTCCGGCGAGGTGACGCCGAAGGGGCAGTCCTCCAGGCGATCGAGGTCGAGGCTGGTCCCGGTGAAGGTCATGACGGGATGCGCGGCGATCGGCAGGACACCCGAGAGAGAGGCGAGGACGTCGAGGCCGTGCAGCCCCGAGGCATGCAGGACGATCTGGCCGGGGTGCACATGCGCCGCGATATCGGCGACGACCTCGCGCAGGCGGTCATCCGGCACGGTGAGCAGCAGCAGGTCGCAGGACGCGGCCACCTCGGACGGACTGAGGATCTCGACGCCGGGCAGCAGGGCCTCCGCGCGCACGCGGGAGAGGTCCGAGCGCGCCGAGCACCCGACGATCGAGTGTCCGGTGCGCCGCAGCGCGGCGCCCAGCACGGCGCCGACTCGGCCGGAGCCGATGATGCCGACGCGCAGGCGCGGGGGTGGGGTCACCACATCCGCAGGGTAGAGGGAGGTCACCCGATGTCCGCGCGGAGCCAGTGGAAGGAGCCGAGCCCGCCCGGGGACCGCAGGGAGCGCACCTCCCAGGACCGCTCCAGGGCGCGCGCGTAGTCCGCCGGCTCGGTCGACGGCGAGGGGAGCACCCCGACGAGATCGAACTCCGCCAGCGCCTGGCGCTGGCTCATCACGGTGCCCTGACCGGCGCCCGCCGCCACGCACGAGTCCACGGACACGTGCGCCGTGATGTTGCAGGAGCCATCAGGCACGGCGTCCACGATCACGCCTCGACGGTATCCGCGCAGGGTGGGCCTGCGCGACAGACGGTCGTGGCCGTAGTCGGTGGCGAGGACGGTGCCCGCGCGTACGGCGTCGCAGAGGCGTCGCCACGCGGCATCCCGCGACAATCCGACCTCCGCGCGATCTCGCGGCGCTGACAGCGGCCACCAGCGGGCGAGCCACTCGGCCGTGTCGCCGTCGACGGCGTCTCCCCGGCATTCACGACCGTCCCCGTCGACGAGGACGAGGCGGTCGATCCCGTCGGCATCCCGCTCCACCACGTCGAGCGGGATCTCGTCGAGCCACTCATGGGCCATGACCAGCCCGACCACGCCCATCGGCAGGGTCGCCAAGCCGTCGCCCTGGATCCACTGCACCGCGGGATGCAGCCCCTCAGGCCGCGGGCGAACGTCGATGCCGATGAGCCGAGTCCGGCGACCGAGATCGGTGTCCGCGAGGCCGCAGGCCATCCCGTCGAGGATCTCGCCGTCTCCCGCGCCGACATCGATAACGTCGAGCGGGCCGGCTTCCCCCAACCTTCGGTCGACCTGGCCCAGCAGCATCACCATCGCATCGGCCATCGCGCGCCCGGCCGATGTCACGAAGTGCGCCGAGGGTCGCTCACGCGGCCAGAATCCCTCGGGACCCGTGGCCGCGCGCTGCCACGCCACCGACCAGGGGAATGCCACCCGCGCACTGTGGCACAGGATGTCGCCCTCTGGAATGCTGCCCCGGTGACGCGCATGACGGTCGGCATCGGAGTCGGAGCGGCGTCCTGCGACATCTCACTCGACCTCGGGGCACTGCACCCCACGGGCCACGGAGCGCTCCGCCTCGCCATCGACACGGCATCCGACCCTGCCCGCGTCATCTCCGCGGACGTCCAGCCCGGCTTGCTGCACCGCGGCGCGGAGAAGCTCATGGAGGTCCGCGACTACCGGCAGGCGCTCATGCTCGCCGACCGCCACGACTGGCTCAGCGCGATGACCTCCGAGGTCGCGCTGGCGCTGGCCGTCGAGGAGCTCCTCGGCATCGAGGTGCCGGCCCGCGCCGTGTGGTTGCGCACCCTGCTCTGCGAGATCACCCGCGCCAGCGCCGCCCTGCTCCACCTCGCGGGCGGCGCAACCCTGCCTCCGGACGGAGTGTCCCCCGTCGGCGCGCCGGGCATGGCCTCGAGGGAGGCCCTCCAGCGGTGCCTCGAGTCGATCTCGGGCGGCCGCGTCCACCCGATGATCACGCGCATCGGCGGGCTCGCCTATGACGCCCCCGAGGGGTGGTTCGACGAGGTCGCCGCCGCCGTGTCACTCGTCCGCTCGGAGCTGCCCGCCATCGAGGACGCGATCAACCGCACCATCCCCGCGGACCTGGCCGTGCTCACCCGCGATGACGCGATCGCCTACGGGACGAGCGGCCCGGTCGCACGCGCCTCCGGTCTCGACATGGACGCGCGCCGCGATCGCACTTACCTCTCCTACGGAGACCTGCAGGACGTCCTGGTCACGTGCGTCGCCACCGATGGTGACGCCCGATCCCGCTATCGCGTGCTCGCCGATCAGCTCGCCGCCGACCTCGATCTCATCGTCGCCATCCTGGAGCGCGTCCCCGAAGGCCCGATTGACGTCACGCTGCCCAAGGTGGTGCGCGCGCCGGAGGGGACGGCGTACGGACTGGTCGAATCGAGCACGGGGATGAGCGGTGCGTACGTCGTGTCCGTGGGAGAGACGACACCCTGGCGCGTGCGGCTGCGCACTCCCTCCTACGCCCACGCGCAGTCGATGCACGTGGCGCTGCCCGGGACCCCGCTGGAGCACCTCGCCGCGGCGATCGGGTCCTTCATGTGCGTGGCCGGGGACACCGACCACTGACGGCTACTGGCCGTGCTCGCGCAGGTAGGTGGCGAAGCGCGCCCTCAGCAGCGCCTCGGTGTCAGGGTCGAGCTCAGGTGAATGGCCGAGCATCTCGCGGAAGGCCTTGATCGACTCGATGATCGTGCCGCCCGTGGAGCCGAGGTCGCCGCCCTCGCCCTCGATCGCCACCATGCCCGGCATGTGGGCGTAGAGATCGGTGAAGAAGCCGAGGTCGAGATGGTGCTCCGCGCAGTGAAAGGCGCGCGAGCGCAACTCGTCGAACGGCAGGTCCTCCAGGGGGGTCGAGTCGCTCATGGCCGCACTGTATCCAGCGGGTCTCAGGAGCCGTCGCCACGGTCGCGCAGCCGGCACATGGACTCCAGCCATACCGCCGCTCCGACGAGGAGGAGGCATGCGGCGACCGATGCGATCGCGGCGCCGATCGACGACGCCCCGGTCGCCGTCCCCGCCACCGGGATGAGCGCGAGGGCGACCCCCAGGTAGAAGCCGCCGATGACCGCACCGGTGCGCGAGGCCGCCAGCGCGAGGGCGGCCGTGCGGACCGCCACGAGCTGCGGCATGCGCTTGCGCGGGGTGGTGCGGGCGGGCGTGGTCGTGACGGTCGCCGGACGGCCGCGGGACGACTCCCGATCGTTCGGGTCGACCAGGGACGGCCGGGAGATGATCGCCCACGCCAGCACACCGAAGGCCAGCAGCCACAGGGCACCGGAGGCGATCCACGGCACCGACAGGATGCGACCGCCCAGGCGGTCAACGAGGTCGACGGCCACCCAGCCGACGGCAAGTCCCACGGCCGCGAGGACGAGAAGCGGCACCACGCGCGTGGGCTTCACGGCTGCCCCCCCGGAAGAAGAAGGTCGCCTCGCGGACGCACTCCCGCGGCATCGAGTCGCGCGGCGATATCGCGAACCTCGCCCACGCCGGGGATCGCCGCCTGCGGGTCGACGTCGAGCCAGGGCACGCACACGAAGGCACGCTCGGCGGCTCGCGGATGCGGCAGCGTGAGGTCCGGGTCGTCGCTGCGGACGTCGTCGAAGGCGACGATGTCGACGTCGAGGGTCCGAGGCCCCCAGTGGACCTCGCGGACACGATGCCACTCGGACTCGATCGCCTGGCAGGCCGCGAGGAGCTCCTCCGGAGTGCGATCGGTGTCCACGAGCGCGACCGCGTTGAGGAACTCGCCCTGCTCGGGACCGCCGACCGGATCGGTCGCGTACACGCCCGAGACCGCTACCACCCGAGTCCCCGGGATCCGGCCGAGGGAGTCCACGGCTCCCTGCAGCGCCGCCTGACGGTCACCCAGGTTGGATCCGAGCGCGACCACGGCACGATGACTCACCGCGCGCCTCCCCGTCGCAGGATGCGCACGACGACGTCGTCCACCGGGACCCCGACCGGCGCATCGGGCTTGTGGATGGCGACCTCGACGGCGCGTACGCCGGGCATCGCCAGGCAGCGGTCGGCAATGCGCTGGGCGAGTGTTTCGATGAGATCGACGGGATCGCCGGCCAACTCGGCATGCGCGGCCTGAGCCACCTGCGAGTAGTCGACGGTGGCCGCGAGGTCATCGCTGCGTGCCGCGGCAGAGGTGTCGACTTCCAGGACGACATCGGCGAGGAAGGTCTGCCCGCGCAGCCGCTCCTCGGCCAGCACGCCATGGTGGCCGAGGGCACGAATGCCGCGGACCTCGATGAGATCGACCCCGTCACCCGGCGTCAGCGCGCTCGTCATCCCCGCCTCCATGCCTCGGCCACGTCCACCGCGTCGCGACTGGCCCGCACGACATGCGTGCGGACACCCCAGGCACCGGCGAGGGCCGCCAAGGCCGACACCGCATCTCCCGCCGCCTCCCGCCCCGCAAGCGGGCGCGGACCGGACTCATCCGCGAGGAGCTCACCCAGGAATCGCTTGCGCGATGCCCCGATGAGCACCGGGCGTCCCAGCGCCTGCAACTGCGCGAACCCGTGGAGCAACTGCCAGTTGTGATGGCCGTCCTTGGCGAATCCCAGGCCCGGGTCGAGCACGACTCGATCGGGGTCGACCCCGCCTGAGACGAGGGCTGCCAGCCGATCGGCGAGCTCACGACACACGTCGCGTACGACGTCGTCGTAGACCGCGAGGGAGTTCATGATGGTGCTAGGACCGCGCCAGTGCATCGCGACATAGGGCACGGAGACGGTCGCCAGCCAGGGGATCATCTCCGGGTCGGCCTGCCCGCCGCTCACGTCGTTGACGAGGCAGGCGCCCTCCGACACGCAGCGCGCGGCGATGGAGGCCCGCATCGTGTCGATGCTCACGGGTACGCCGTCGGCGACGAGCGCCTGGACCACGGGCAGGACGCGCGCGAGCTCCTCGTCCTCCGGGATCCGCTCGGCCCCGGGGCGGGTGGACTCGCCGCCCACGTCGACCAGGTCAGCACCCTCGCGGTACAGCTCGGCTCCGCGCGCAATCGCGGCATGCGGATCGTGAAAGTGGCCGCCATCGGAGAAGGAATCGGGGGTGACGTTGACGATCCCCATGACGACCGTGCGGTCGAGGGCCGCGATCTGCCGCGGCAGGCCGGCCGGATGACGCACGGCTAGCCCCCGAGGAGGGCCATGGCCTCGGCGCGAGTGGCCGGATTCGCCAGCGCACCGCGGACGGCACTGGTGACGGTGCGGGCCCCGGGCTTGCGCACGCCGCGCATCGACATGCACAGGTGCTCGCAGGAGAGCACGACAATGGCCCCGCGCGGCCGGAGGATGCGCATGAGGGAGTCGGCGATCTGCGTCGTGAGGCGCTCCTGAACCTGCGGGCGCTTGGCGAAGACATCGACCAGGCGCGCGAGCTTCGACAGGCCCGTGATGCGGCCGTCATCGCCCGGGATGTAGCCGACGTGCGCGACTCCGTGGAAGGGCACGAGGTGGTGCTCGCAGGTGCTGAAGACCTCGATATCGCGGACGAGCACGAGCTCGTCATGGCCCAGGTCGAAGGTCGTCGTGAGCACATCGTCCGCGGTGCGATGCATGCCCGAGAACATCTCGGCGTACGCGCGGGCCACGCGCGCCGGGGTGTCGAGGAGGCCTTCGCGCTCGGGATCCTCGCCGATGGCTAGGAGGAGTTCGCGCACCGCGCGCTCGGCGCGGGCATGGTCGAAGGGCGCGATCGCCGGTGGCTCGTTGTCGAGGGCGATGGGATCGATGCTCGTCGCGCCCTCGAGGTCGGCGCTCATCGCTCCGCCGGGTCCTGGGTCTCGACCGGCGTCGCCGGCGGCAGCGCCTCCGGCGCGTCGGCCACCGGCAGGTGGCCGGCCACCGGCAGGTGGCCATTGGACGAGCCATTGGACGAGCCATTGACGTGGCCGTTGGTGGCGGGAGTGGCGACGGGCCCGCGCGTATCGGGCTGGCGCAGCGAGGAGCCGGTCCAGGCGGGCCGCGGCGTACGCAGTCGCAGGTCGACGAAGACCGCTTCGACCTCGCCCTTGTCGAGGGTCTCCTTCTCGAGCAGCTCGAGCACGAGTCGGTCGAGGACGTCGCGATTGGCGACGAGGACCTCGTAGGCCTCCTGGTGGGCGGCCTCGATGAGGGTGCGCACCTCCTCGTCAATGGCAGCGGCCACCTCCTCGGAGTAGTCGCGCACATGGCCCATGTCACGACCGAGGAAGACCTCGTTCTGCTCCTGGCCGTAGCGGATGGCGCCCAGGCGCTCCGTCATGCCGTATTGCGTGACCATGGCACGCGCCAGCGTGGTGGCCTTCTCGATGTCATTCGACGCACCGGTGGTCGGGTCGTGGAAGATCAGCTCCTCCGCCGCCCGGCCGCCCAGCATGTAGGCGAGCTGGTTGAGCATCTGGCTGCGGGTCGTGGAGTACTTCTCCTGGTCGGGGAGCACCATCGTGTAGCCCAGCGCGCGGCCGCGCGGCATGATCGTGATCTTGTGCACCGGGTCGGTGCCCGGGAGCGCCGCGGCGACGAGTGCGTGACCACCCTCGTGGTACGCCGTGATCTTCTTCTCGTGGTCATCCATGACGCGGGTGCGCTTCTGGGGTCCGGCGATCACGCGATCGATGGCCTCGTCGAGGGCATCGTTGTCGATGAGCGCCTGGCCGTTGCGCGCGGTGAGCAGCGCGGCCTCATTGAGCACGTTGGCGAGGTCGGCTCCGGTGAAGCCCGGGGTGCGCCGTGCCACCGCGCGGAGGTCGACGTCTTCGGCGAGCGGCTTGCCCTTGGCGTGAACCTGCAGGATGGCGTAGCGGCCCTCGAGGTCGGGTCGCTCCACCGCGATCTGGCGGTCGAAGCGCCCCGGGCGCAGCAGGGCCGGGTCGAGGATGTCGGGGCGGTTGGTGGCGGCGATGAGGATGACGCCCGAGGAGACATCAAAGCCGTCCATCTCCACGAGCATCTGGTTGAGGGTCTGCTCGCGCTCGTCATGGCCGCCGCCCAGACCAGCGCCGCGATGGCGGCCCACGGCGTCGATCTCGTCGACGAAGATGATGGCCGGCGCGTTGTTCTTGGCCTGCTCGAAGAGGTCGCGCACGCGACTGGCGCCGACGCCCACGAACATCTCCACGAAGTCCGAGCCGGAGATGGAGAAGAAGGGCACCCCGGCCTCGCCCGCCACGGCCCGCGCCAGCAGCGTCTTGCCGGTGCCGGGCGGCCCGTAGAGCAAGACGCCCTTGGGGATCTTCGCCCCGACGGCCTGGAACTTCGCAGGCTCCGACAGGAAGTCCTTGATCTCCTCGAGCTCCTCGACGGCCTCGTCGGCGCCGGCAACATCGGCGAACGTGGTCTTGGGCATGTCCTTCGAGACGACCTTGGCCTTGGACTTGCCGAAGTTCATGATGCGATTGCCGCCGCCTTGCATCTGGTTCATGAAGAAGAACAGCAGCAGGATGATGAGCGCGAAGGGCAGCAGGGTGAAGAGCAAGCCGACGAAGATGTTGTCCTGCGGCACCATGACGTTGTAGCCGTCCGGGAGCTGGCCCGCGTCAGCCTTCGACTGGAGGAGGTTCTGGAGCTCGACGCCCTGGCCCGTGACGTACTGCGAGGTGACCGTGGAGCCGTCCTTCAGGGTCAGTTCGATGACCTGGTCGCCGTCGGTGATCACCGCGGACTGCACGAGATTGCCCTGGATGTCGGCGATGGCCTGGCTGGTGTCGACCTGGGTGGGCCCCCCGATATTGCTCAGCAGGCTGGAGCCCAGGAGCACCAGGACCACGGCGAGCATGACCCAGAAGATCGGACCGCGGAAGAAGCGCTTCGCGTTCATCTGGTCTGGTCGTCCCCTGGATCGGCGGTCGGGCTAGGAGCCCCTCGTAGGGGAAACCACGGCGTGCGCCGCGAGATTCCCAGCCCTACGACGGTACACCGGTGGCAGGAGTTCCGTCGTGGCCGAGTCCTCAGCCCCCGTAGACCCGGGGATCGAGGACCCCGATCTCCCGCAGGTTGCGATATCGCTCGGCGTAGTCGAGGCCGTATCCCACGACGAAGACGTTGGGGATGTCGAATCCGACGTACTTCGGGTTGACCTGGACCTGGACGGCCTCAGGCTTGCGCAGCAGGGTGAACACCTCGACAGATGCCGCGCCCCGGGAGCCCAGGTTCTTGAGGAGCCAGGAGATGGTGAGGCCCGTATCGAGGATGTCCTCGATGAGAAGCACGTGGCGCCCCTCGATATCGGCATCGAGGTCCTTGAGGATTCGGACCACGCCGGAGGACTGGGTCCCCGAGCCGTACGACGACACCGCCATCCAGTCCATATGCACGTGCGACTTCAGGTGCCGGACGAAGTCGGCCACGACCTGGGTGGCTCCCTTGAGGACTCCGACGACGAGGAGGTCGCGGCCCGCGTAGTCGGCATCGACCTGCGCCGCCACCTCGCCGAGACGCTCCTGGATCTGGGGCTCGGTGAGCAGGACCGTCGTGATCTCGGATGGGACGTGCAGAGCGTCCACTCTCACTCCTTCGGGGGGGAGTCCTGCTGGCCTAGCCCGACCGGGGCGGCTGTGCCATCCCGCCGGTTCTGGCCGCGTCGTTCGCTCACGGGTGGGACCCGGCCGAGCGTCAGCCTGCCACATGAGCGCTCGGCACCGACACGGCCGGGCAGGTCCACGGCACCCTGGCCATGCCAGTCGGAGACCAGTGCCTCGATGCGATCGACATGCGCCAGCGTCAGCTCCGCGAGGGGGACGCCCGCCTGCTGCGCGGCGCCGCGCAGCACCCGAGTGCGTACGGCGCGCGGGAGCGCCTCCAAGTCCGCGACCTCCAGCGAGATGACCCCCGCCTCCTCGCGGACGAGGGCCACACGCTGCGCCTCCGCCAGGGAGTCGAGGGCGTCGGCGTCATCGCGCAGCAGTCGAGCAGACCGGGCGAGGCCGTCGACGACATCGGGCCCCAGGGCCGCCGCCAGGGCGGGGAGGGCATTGACGCGCACCCGCACGCGCGCGAACCTCGGGTCCTCGTTGTGCGGGTCGTCCCAGGCCTCGACATCCAGACTCGCGCGCACGACGGCGCGCGGGAGATCGAGCAGTGGCCGCCGCCAGAGGCCGTCCACAGAGGCCATGGCCGACAGGCTGCGAGCGCCCGAACCCCTCGCGAGGCGCAGCAGGACGGTCTCCGCCTGGTCGTCGCGCGTGTGCGCGAGCAGGACGGCGGGACACCCCCACCGGCCGGCCGCGTCGGCGAGCGCCTGCCGGCGCGCATCGCGCGCCGCAGCCTCGAGGCCGCCCGCGCCGGGTCCGGTGTCGACGTCGACCCGCATGACCTCGACCGGCGACAGGCCGGCATCACGACAGGCCGCGGCCGCGGACTCCGCGACGGAGGCGGAGCCCTCCTGCAGTCCGTGGTCGACGACGACCGCGCCGACCGCGCGCCCGGTTGCCGTCGCCTCGTCGGCGGCAGCGAAGGCAAGGGCCAGCGAGTCAGCGCCCCCGGAGCAGGCGATGAGCACCGGCGTCTCCGCGGGGAGATCGGCCACGCACGCCCGAAAGGCACGGCGTACCTCGTGACGGGGGCTATCCGACATCGTGCATCGACCTAGCCGTGGACCCGGCGCACCCACAGCGCCGGCTCGGCGATCTCCGCCGTGGTGGGCAGCGTCTCCGGTGAGGTCCACACCGCGTTGAATCCCGGCATCCCCACGCGGTCGACCACTCCGCGCACGAAGGCGGCGCCCTCGGTGTACTGGCGGAGCTTGGCGTCGAGGCCGAGCAGCCGCTTCAGGGCGCCCTCGAGAGTGCCCGCGTGTCGACGCCGCTGGTCGAAGCGCGCCCGGATGACATCCACCGACGGCACGATGAGTGGGCCCACGGCATCCATGACCACGTCAGCGTGGCCTTCGAGGAGGGACATGAGCGCGGTCAGCCGATCGAGCACCGCGCGCTGCTCCGGTGTCTGAACGAGGTCGATGATCCCGACCGATCCGTCGCGAGCACCGCGCACGCCCGCGAGGACACGAGCGAGCACGCTGCTGGCATCGGCCTCGGTGGCGGCCAGGTAGGTGTGCACCTCCGACGTGAAGTGATCGGTGAGCCAGGGCACAGCGCCGAACTGCACGCGATGGGTCTCCTCGTGGAGGCAGACCCACAGGCGGAAGTCCGTGGCGTCGACGCCGAGCTGTGTCTCGGCGTGCGCGATGTTGGGCGCGACCAGGAGCAGTCGACCGCGCGCGCCGAACACCTCGAACTGGCCGAGCACCTTGCCAGACAGCCAGGCCAGCACGGCCCCCATCTGGATCCCGGATGCCCGCGCACCGACGGCACGGACCGCCGCCGGCGGCTCGCGATCGCGCAGCAGGTGCATCACCGGCTCGATCGCCGTGCGCATCTGCCGGACATTGGAGCGCACCCATTCGGGACGTCCCACGACGACGGAGACGTGCTCCTCGAACGGCGCTTCCATGCCGGTGACGTCGAGGACGGGGCCTACCGCACGCTCGCTGGCGCGGCGGAGTTGCCGCACGACGGTCGCCGCTTCCTCCGGCGTGACCTCGGGGCCGCGCGGGACGAGGCGCAGGCCTGTGCCCACGGCAAGCTCCCAGTCCACGAGGTCGGCCACGCCATGACTGTACGTCGCACCCGCGAGCGTCGGGAGGTTCCCGGTACCCACCTCCGGGCAGTGCAGTGGGGTCGCCGCCCCCCACCCCTCGCACCTTTGGGGCGTTCTTCGGTCGAAATGGGTTACCCGGTGGCGCCTTTCGACCGAAGAACGCCGCCGGGATGAGCAGACCGGGGCTCGGGGACGCCCGGGGAGGTCGAGGGGCACCCGCGCGGCGGGTGCGGCCGCTAGCCCGAGCAGTCGCAGGTCGCCAGCGCGGTGGCCGCCTGGTCCAGTGCCGCCCGCGCCGCGTCGATATCGCCGGTCTGGTCGGCCATGAACGCGAAGACGAGGAGCCTTCCGTTGGCATTGACGACGGTGCCGGCGAGGGTCGAGACACCGATCAGCGTGCCGGTCTTCGCGCGCACGACCCCGGCACCTTCGCTGTCGAGGAACCGATCCTTGAGCGTGCCGGTGAGCCCCGCCACCGGCAGCCCCGGGAGGATCGGCCACGACCACGCCGGCGACGAGTCGTCCGCGAAGGTCGCAAGCGCGGACGCCAGGGTGAGCGGCGCGGCCTTGTCCTCGTAGGACAGCCCGCTGCCATCCACCGAGACCAGTCCCGAGGTGGGGATGGCCAGGGCCGTGAGCGCCGACTCGGTGGCCTGGGCCCCGGACTCGAAGGACCCCGTGCCAGTGAGCTGGGCTCCCGCGAGATGCGCGAGGGACTCCGCCATGTCGTTGTCCGACTCCGTGAGCATGGTCTCGACCATCGTGGCGATGGGGACCGACTCCGTGGACGCGATCTCCGCGCCGGTGGCCATGCCCGGCTGCGGATCGCTCACGTCGAGGCCGCGCTCCCCGAGCATGGCGGCGAACGCCGAGGCCGCGGCGAGGGCCGGATCCGTTTCCCGCGCGGTGGACCCCGGCACTCGTGCGCGGTCGACGAGGAGGGCCGACACGGGTGCCGCGACGCCGAGCGCCGGGTAGTCGGGCTCCCAGCCGGGTGCGATGTCCGGCCCGCTGAAGAGCGAGGTGTCGTAGGCGAGCGTGATCGGCGTACCCGCAGGAACACCCACCGCAACCTCGTCGGCCAGCTCGCCCAGGGAGGAACCGTCTGCGGCCACGGAGGCCAAGGTCGGGTCCCCGGCGCCCACGATGGTGAGCGTGCTCGACGCGCTGTCCCATGTCACCGTCGTCGTGATCACGGCTTCCGGGCCGAGCGCGCTCAGCACCGACGCGGCCGTGAAGACCTTCTCATTCGACGCCGTGGAGCGCGGCGTCGATGCGTCCTGCTCATAGACGACATCGCCCGTGGCGACGTCGACGACCACCACGCCGAGCGAGGACCCGAGCGCCGGGTCGGAGAGCGCCGGCGCCAGGGCCTGCTCGATGGCATCGGCGGTCGGGAGCGTGGCGGCTGCCGCACTGGCGGGCGGCAGCACCGGCCCAGTCACCCCCGACGGAGCCGCCATGGGCGCGGCCGAGGCACCACGGCTGACGAGGAGGACCCCGGCGAGGGCAGCGGTGATCACGAGGGTGCGTGAGCGCACGGCGACCACCTCCACTCATCCCGCAGGATCCGCGCATGACCGCGTCCCCGGTAGGGAACACTAGGCCAAGGCCGCCGATGGAGGAGGGACCGTGACCGCCGTGCCACTGGAGTTCGACGTCACCATCGAGATTCCCGCGGGGAGTCGCAATAAGTACGAGATGGATCACAAGACGGGCCGCATCCGACTTGACCGGATGCTCTTCACGGCGACCCGCTACCCGCACGACTACGGCTTCGTCGACGACACTCTCGGCCTTGATGGCGACCCTCTCGACGCACTCGTCCTTGTCCTGGAGCCGACTTTCCCCGGCGTGGTCATCCGGTGCCGCACGGTCGGCATGTTCCGCATGACCGATGAGGCCGGCGGTGACGACAAGCTGCTCTGCGTGCCGGTCAACGACCCCCGGCTGGACCATCTCCGCGACATCTACCACGTGGCCGAGTTCGACCGCCTCGAGATCCAGCACTTCTTCGAGGTCTACAAGGACCTCGAGCCCGGCAAGTCCGTCGAGGGCGCGACCTGGGTCGGCCGCGAGGAGGCCGAGCAGGAGATCCACGAGTCGTGGGAGCGCTACGACAAGACGGAGAAGTAGTGCCCGGTTCCGGCGACGGCTGGGTGACCCTCGAGAGTGGCCGCGTCGTCTGGGGCAGGTTCGGCGCCGCGGGCATGCTGCTGTGCCACCGAGACGAGGGCAGGGTCGACCGATTCCTGCTCGCGCGCCGCGCGCACTGGGTGCACGGCGGCAATGGCATGTGGTCGGTGCCGGGCGGTGCCATCGACGAGCATGAGAGCCCGGTCGAGGCGGCCCTGCGCGAGTTCGACGAGGAGATCGGCGCCGTGCCGCCGGGCTGGCGTCTAGTCGACGTGCACGAGGTGGTCGTCGAGCCGGGCGTGTGGAGCTACCACACCTGCTGCGCCTTCGTGGACGAGCGGCCGCCCTACGACTCGACCCTGTCCCTGGAGAACGACGAGGCCGCCTGGTGGTCGACCGACGAGCTCGCCGAGATCCCGCTCTTCGGCCCGTTCGCCGATGCGCTCCCCGACCTGTTGAGGATCTTCCACCGCCCCTAGCCGGCCCGGAGGTCGACGAGGCTGACGTGCGACATCATCGGCGCGTAGACGCCCATCGTCGGTGATGCCGGCTGGCCCAGCGGGACCTTCTCGATGGAGTACACGAAGCTCGGCGACGGCAGGATGTTGCGGACGATGAGCATGGCGTCCTCATAGGCGCCCTGGGCGTTGACGTCACCCCAGTCGATGAAGGTGACGCCCGGGTACTTGCCGCGATCGGCGAGCGGCATCTGCTCCGGGGTCACCACCGCGATCGTGTACGTGCCCCTGGTGAGTGCCACGTCCTTGTCGCTCGCGCAACCGACGACCGGCAGGGGCGCGATGTTGACGTTCTGGCACACCGACCAGTAGCGCACGTCCTTGCCGACCATAGGCGCCGTGCCCTTGATCAGCAGGATGCGCGCAGGGTCGTAGGGCACCCCGGCCGCGAGGTAGGCAGTGTCGTAGCTCGGGTAGAAGCGCCCACCCTCGGCCCGCACGAAGTAGTCCGCGGGAAGGCCGACCGCGGGGTCCAGCCCGAGGGGTCGGTCCGGCGGGCCGATCTGTGCCGCGGTGCAGGGCTTGAGTCGCTCCGCGGCCTTCCGCGTGCCGTCGTCGTGCACCAGCGTGACCGTGGGCAGCGGCCCGCCCGAGTAGGACCCCGTCGTCGGCAGGTAGACGCGATACATGATGACCGTCACCTTGGCCGGGTCGAGCGGTGTGCCATAGGCGTAGGCAGGGGCGGACTTCAGGGAGTTGGGGTCCTTCGGGTTGTCCCTGGGGCTCACCGTGACGGTCCACGAGCCGTTCTTCGCGCGTACGACGTTCGCGTCGTTGACGCGGTCGATGACCTGGCGGTTCTTGAAGTCGTACGTCGTGATCGACCAGTAGCGGGCCTTCGGATCACGCCCGCTGATGACCACCTTTTCCTTGGCGCCGATGAGGGCTGCCTGCACGATGTAGGCAGCGTTCGTGTCGGGCCACGCGTAGTTCGCGTCGCCGGGATAGACGATGGGCCACGCGCAGGTGCGCGGCGGGCCACCCGCGACGAGCGGGTCCTGCGGGACGAGCACGACCGCGCTCGCTGCCGAGGCGAGGCCTGCGATAACCGCCACCGCGACCGCGAGTCCGAGGATGCGCGCGGAGAGGCTCGACATGCCCCGACGGTAGCCGGACACGGCGGGCGATGGCGGGGAAAAGGCCGTTAGGGGCGGCGGCCTGAGAGCAGCAGGAGGAGGCAGGACACCGCGCACGCGAGGGCCAGGACGAGAGCGACGATCCGCAGGGGCGCCCAGTCACCCGGCAGGGTGAGCATGAGGAGGAAGACCAGGCCGGAGGCGAGCATGAGGACGATGGCGCTCCCCATCACGGGGTTGTCCCCGGCCCGTCGGGTCAGCCACATCATCCCGGCGAATCCGATGAGGGTCGCGCCCAGCACCTGCAGGGTCCACCGCGTGGAGCTATCACCATCGAGCCCGATCGCCTGCTCCACCCACGACGGGGCGAAGATGAGTGCGAGGGCCGACACCAGCAGGACGACGACGACCGCACTCAGAAGCACTCGCACCAGGCGCGCAGACGCGGCGAGACCTTCGATGTCACGGAGTTCGGTCTCCGTCATGTCCCCACGGTAGCGCCGCGGGGGCGAGGTTCGGCGCTACGACGCGTTCGCGTCGCCGGCCAGGAGTTCCTGGGGCAGGATCGCCAGCGCATAGCCGTCGTCGCCCGGAGTGAGCACCCAGTACAGGTCGAAGCGATCCTCGGGCCAGGCCGACGGCACATCTACACCCGTCGCCATCCCGAAGGCATGGGCCAGGTCCGGGATATGCCCGTGGTCCCACACCACGAGCGTGGGCTTGCCCGAGTCCCGGACCTCGGCAGCGAGCTTCGGCTCGTCACCACGGCCCAGGTGGTCGAGCATGTCGAGGTCGAGTCGCTGGGCGATCCCGTGTGCCGTGAGCCGGGGCCGGTCACTGGCGTGGTGCGGATCGGTGGCGGTGGCATACACCTGCTGCGGACGGAAGATGGCATCGCCGGGATTGCCGGCGTACGCCATCCGCGCCGCTAGCGCTCCGGAGCGTGCCCATCCGCGAGGCGTGAGGCCGTGGTCGGTGGGGCGCCCCTTGTGGTCGACGCCATGGGACTCGCCAGGCTCGGGCTTCTCCGCGTGACGGACGATGATGATGGTCGGCGGCGTGGTCATGAGCCCTCCTGTGCGAGCGCGAGTTCGGCGAGGAACGACGCCGTGAGATGGTCGATGAGCGTGGTGCGCGACACCCGCGAAGGATCCCACGCGATGACGGTCTCCTCCATGCCGACCAGCCAACCGCGCACGACCAGCTGCGTCAGCGGCGTCGCGTCGGGGCACCCCGCCGCATCGAGCCACCTCGGCACGAGGGCGTCGCGCGTGTCCGCGATGAGGTCGACGATGCGCTGGTCGCCTCCGCCGGCTCCGCGCACGAGCGCGGTGTAGCTCAGGCGGTTGCGCTCGACGAGGCGCACGAATCCGTCCACGAGGGCCCGGATGCGCTCTGACGGTCCCGCTCCCTGGGGTAGCCGAGGCGGCCGCAGGAGCTGCTCCCCCTTGGTCGAGACCACCGCGAAGTAGAAGTCGGCCTTCGTGGGGAAGTAGTGGAAGAGGAGCGTGCGGGAGATCCCGGCCCCCGCGGCGACCTCGTCGAGCGGCAGCTCATGGATTGGCCGGGATTGCAGGAGCTCCCAGCCGACCTCGATGAGCTGCGCGCGACGGGCGTCCGCGGACATGCGCGTGGTGAGCCCCGACGGGCCCGGAGGGTCGGCGGAGCCGCCCTTGTCGGCCCTGATCGGGCTCGCCACGTCAGGAGTAACGGCCACCCGACTCTGCCAGCGCCACCAGCGATGCCGGTGGGGTGAATCGGTCGCCGTACGTTGCCGCGAGCTCGCGCGCCCGTGCGACGAAGCCGGCGGGGCCGCCCTCGTAGCCGTTGATGTACTGCAGGACTCCGCCGGTCCACGGCGGGAACCCGATGCCGAAGATGGATCCGATG
>JBPCSL010000112.1:0-5422 GCA_051007175.1 Candidatus Nanopelagicales bacterium | reverse complement strand
CACATCTTCGATCACGACCACGCGAGGTGACCATGACCCGGTACTGCGTCATCGGAGCCGGCCCCGCCGGCCTGGCCGCGCTCAAGACCATGCTCGATGCCGGTCACGAGGTGGACTGCTTCGAGCAGTCCGACACCATCGGCGGACACTGGAACCACGACTACGACGCCCTGCACCTCATCACCTCGCGTCAGGTGACGGGATTCGAGGGCTTCCCGATGCCGGAGCGCTGGCCCCTCTTCCCCCACCGCGACCAGATGCTCGAGTACTTCCACCTGTACGCCGATGCCTTCGACCTCCGGCGCCACATCACCTTCCACACCGGGGTCGTGCGCGTGGAGCCCCTGCCGACGGAGGGTCCCCTGGGCTCGGCCGGCTGGTCGGTCACGACCTCCGACGGGGTGCGTCGCGAGTACGACGGCGTCCTCGTCGCGAACGGCCACCTCCGCGACCAGAAGATCCCGGACGTGCCCGGCGAGTTCACCGGCACGCAGATCCACTCCGGCTCCTACCGCAACACCGGCGACATCGAGGGCCGGCGCGTGCTCGTCGTCGGATCGGGAAACTCCGGCTGCGATCTCGCTGTCGACGCGGCCCAGGACCACTTCGACACCCACATCGTCATCCGCCGCGGCCACCACTTCCAGCCCAAGACCTTCTTCGGCAAGCCGCGCTCCGAGCTCGCGTGGATGCAGGAGTTCAGCTTCGAGGAGCAGGACCTCATCGCGCGACTCATGATGCGCGTCTCCGTCGGCCAGGCCTCGGACTACCCGGGCATGCCCATCCCCGACCATCGCGCGCTCGCCGACGGCCCGCCCGTCGTCAACGACCTGCTCCTCTACTGGATCCAGCACGGCCGCATCACCGTGCGCCCGGGCATCGAGAGGTTCGAGGGGAGGACCGTCTACTTCTCCGACGGCACCTCAGGAGAGTTCGACACGATCCTGTGGGCCACCGGCTTCCACGCGTCGCTGCCCTTCCTCGATGACGAACTCCTCGTCACGGAGGAGGGCGTGCCCCTGCGCGTCGGCGGAGCCGTGGTGCCGCTCAACCTCGAGAAGTTCTACCTCATCGGGATGATCGGGGCCCGCGGCCCGCAGCCGCCCATCTACCCGATCCAGGCCGACCTCGCGAGGCGCATGATCGCCCTGCACGAGGCCGCACCCGACGGCTTTCTGCCGATCGCCGGACCGCTCACGGCCGCGCAGGAGCACGAGTGGCGCATCGACATCCTGCGTCCGCTGTGGCTGGAGCAGGTCGAGCAGACCAAGGTCGCCCTCCAGGTCCTCGCCGCAGCCCAGCCTGCGACGGCCGGAGCCCACGCGTGAGCGACTGGCTCGGGCTCGCAGGCCGGCGCGCGGCCGTGAGCGGCGGCGGCAGCGGCATCGGCCAGGGCTGCGCCCTCGCGCTCTCCCGGGCCGGCGTGGCGGTGACGGCACTCGACCGCGACGAGCAGGCGCTGGCGGCCACGGTCGCCCTCGCCGGTGCCGAGGGACTCACGATCCGCACCAGCGCCTGCGACGTGACCGACCCCTCCTCGGTGCAGCGGGCCGCCGAGGAGTGCGGCAACGTCGACATCCTCGTGAACGCCGCGGGCATCGGCAGGCCCGGCACCCTGCTGGACATGGATCCCGCGGACTGGCAGCTGCTCCTCGACATCAACCTCACCGGCTACCTCGCCACCACGCGCGCCTTCGCGCCCGGCATGGTCGAGCGCGGCAGGGGATCCCTCGTGCACATCGCGTCGATCTCGTCGCGCCATCCGCAGCCCGGCAGCGGCGCCTACAGCGCGTCCAAGGCCGGCGTCACGCTCATGTCGCAGCAGCTCGCCTACGAGCTCGGGCCCTCCGGCGTGCGCAGCAATACCGTGAGCCCCGGACTCGTCCGCACGCCGATGACGGAGGCCTACTACCAGGCGCCCGGCGTGGCCGAGCGCCGCGACGCCGCCGTCCCCCTGCGACGCGTGGCCCGGCCCGAGGACATCGCCGACGTCGTGGTTTTCCTCGCCAGCGACCGCGCACGCTATGTGACCGGTGCGGACATCGCCGTGGATGGTGGCTTCGCCACCACCCTCATGGGCACGGTGCCGCGCCCGGGCTTCGACCGCTAGTCGTCGTCGGGGTCGGCGCCTGAGACTGCGGCTGTCTCCGCGGCCTTCTCGGCCTTGATCTGCTTGGCCCGCGAGGCATACATATCGACGTACTCCTGCCCGGAAAGCTCCATCAGGGCATACATGATCTCGTCGGTCACCGAGCGCAGGATGAATCGGTCGGACTCGAGTCCCTCATAGCGACTGAAGTCCAGGGGATCGCCGAACCGAATGCCCACGCGCTTCATGCGCGGCCGGATGCGCCCCGGCGGCTGGATCTCGTACGTGCCGATCATCGCCACCGGGATAACGGGCACCCTCGCCTCCAGCGCCATGCGCGCGACTCCGGTCTTCCCCCGATACAGCCGGCCATCCGCGGTGCGCGTGCCCTCGGGGTAGATGCCCAGGAGATGGCCCTCGTCCACGACGCGCACCCCGGTATTGATCGCGGCCTCCGCCGCGCGTCCGCTGCTGCGGTCGATGGGCACCTGGCCGACCCCCGTGAAGAAGGCCTTGCTGATGAGGCCCTTGATGCCCTTCCCCGTGAAGTACTCCTGCTTGGCGAGGAAGGTGATCCTGCGGTCGCACACGAGCGGGAGGAAGAAGGAATCGGAGAAGGAGAGGTGGTTGCTCACCAGGATCGCCGGCCCCTGCTGCGGGACCACCTCCATGTTCTCGGTCCAGGGGCGGAAGATGACGCGCAGCCAGGGACCGACCACGATCCACTTCAGCACCCAATAGAGCACGTGGGCCACCCTAGCCGTGTGGCACTATCAGGGGGGTCAAGGAGGTTTCCATGCCGCTGTTCGCCGGAGCCGATCCCTTTGCCGCCGACGGTGGCGCCACCGGGATCCTTCTCATCCACGGATTCACCGGTTCGCCCAAGTCCATGAGGCCCTGGGGTGAGCGCATGGCCGCCGAGGGCCACACGGTGCGCGTCCCCCGACTGCCCGGCCACGGCACCCGCTGGCAGGACATGAACCTCACGCGCTGGGAGGACTGGTACGCCGAGGCCGACCGGTCCTACCTCGAGCTCAGCAAGGCCTGCGAGCGTGTCTTCGTCTTCGGCCTGTCGATGGGCGGCTCGCTTACCCTGCGGCTTGCCGAGCAGTACGGCGATGGCATACGCGGCCTCGTGCTGGTGAACCCTGCCGTGCACTCCGAGCGCCCCGACCGCTTCCTGCTGCCCGTCCTGCAGCTCGTCGTCCCGGCCTTCCCCGGCATCTCCAACGACATCAAGAAGCCGGGCCAGGACGAGGGCGCCTACGACAAGATCCCGCTCAAGGCCGCGCACTCCCTCACGGCGCTGTGGAAGCTCACCAAGCAGGACCTACCCAAGGTGCGCAATCCCCTGCTGCTCTTCCGCAGCGAAGAGGATCACGTGGTCGAGGCGTCCAATGCGCGCCACATCCTCGATCACGTGTCGAGCGCTGACAAGACCGAGGTGGTCCTCAAGGACTCCTACCACGTGGCGACCCTGGACAACGACGCCGAGACGATCATCGCGGGCAGCATCGAGTTCGTGAACCGGCTTTCGTAGCCTGGTCCCATGTCTGAGGGCCTGCCGGCGGCGTCCTACGCCAAGTTGGTCGACGTCGACCCTCCCCTGGCCGACCACGTGCTGGAGATCCTGAGCAGCGCCGCCATCCCCTCGTACGCCGAGCCGCTCCAGGGGGAGACCGGTCCCTACCGCGAGGTGCGCGCCCCCGACCGGCCCACCACCCGCGTCTACGTCGAGCGGGTGCGGCTGGCCGAGGCCCGTGCCGCGGTCGAGCAGCGACTGCCAGCCCTACGCGCGGACTTCCAGGCCGATGCAGCGGCGCGGATGGACGCCGCCGACATGGCGCGCGCCTCCACCGCGGAGATCGACCAGGCCTGGGAGCAGATCGTGGCGGGCTTCGAGTCCGACGCCCCCGACCGCGAGCCGGGATCGGGCCTGTCCGCACGCCTCGTGCGACAGCACACGAGCCCACCCGCCGAGTCGGGGCCGCGCGACTATGCCGTGGCCGAGGATCCCGACGAGGACCGCTTCGTCCCCCCGACGCCTCCCCCGCTGCCCAAGCCGCGCGATCGCTTCGACGGCTTCGCGTGGGGCGGCGCCATCGGCGGTCCGGTGGTCGTCATTGCGGCGTACCTCACGGGCGCGGGCACCTGGCTGGCCGGCGTCGGCTTCGCCGCCTTCACCGCCGGATTCGTCACGCTGATCATCCGGTCCGGCGACCGCCGTCGCGATGACGACGACAACGGCGCGGTCGTCTAGCCCGAGACCTGTGCCACCCGCTTCTTGAGGCCCTTGAGGGCCGTGTCAACGATGACCTTCTCGGCCTTGCGCTTGATCATGCCGATCATGGGGATCTTCACGTCCACGGCCAGGCGGTAGTGGACGGTGGTCACCGCACCCTCCTGCTCGAGCAGATAGGTGCCGTCCATGGCCTTGAGCATGTCGCCCGATGTCAGCTTCCAGGAGACCCTGCGGTCCCCCTCCCAGTCGTAGAGCAGCTCGTAGGTGTCGCGGATGGGCCCGGACTCCAGGTGGAAGCGTGCCCGCAGGGGACGGCCGTCCTGGACCTCGAGCACGGTGACCTGGGTGATGCCGTCACTCCAGGACGGGTAGTCGGGCAGGTCGGCGATGACGTCCATGATCAGCGAGGCGGGGGCGTCGATCTGCATCGACGACTCGGTCTGATCAGCCATGGGGGCAGACTATCCGTGGAGGCTGGCGCCCAAGACGAGCGCTTCGCCGGGTCGGCGATCGCCCTCCATCTCGTCCTTGAGCGCCCACACCGAGCGCTTCCAGGCGACCGCATGACGGCGCCGCAGTCGATCGATCTCGCGGCGCCCGCGCGCGGACTCCGGCAGGGTGCGCGGCTGAGTGCGCGAGCCCGGCACCGTGGGCTCCGCGCGCAGGTAGTAATGGACGAGCACCCCATCTCCGTGACTCTCGAGCCACAGCTCGCAGGAGCCCACGAGGTCTCCGGCCACCGACCAGCGGATCCCGTCAAGACCCCGGTCCATGAAGATCGCCAGCTCAAGCCCCGGCCACCAGGAGCGCCAGCGGGCCGGCTCGGCCACCACCGAGGCCAGCCGAGTCCGCTCCACGACGATGTAGGTCTCGTCCACGAGGTCCACGCCCGACATAGCGCGAGGATAGGGGTTCAGGTGGCCCTCTCCCTCCCCATCCCCTAGCGTGAATGTGAGCAGCGTCTCACCGGGGCACCGGGAGACCGGATCGCAGGGGAGAGACCGTGAAGACGGAGTTCAGCGTCGAGGCCATCGTCCCGCCGCCCACCTCGGGCAGCCTGGTCGACGCCATCATCGAAAATGCCCAGAAGT
>JBPCSL010000111.1:0-6069 GCA_051007175.1 Candidatus Nanopelagicales bacterium | reverse complement strand
GCTTCCTCATCACGCAACTTGCGCCACGGACCCGGGATCACCCAGATGATCATCGACAGCACCCACACGATGAGCGTGGCCCACACCCACGTCCAGAACCCGTCGATGCTGAGCCCGCGGGTGAGGCCATCCGTGAAGAGCAGGGCCAGGTAACTCGCGACGAGCCCGGCAATCGGGACGAGCGTGGCGGCGAACTTGGTGAGGAACTCGAAAGCAGCCCAGGTGAGGACGCCGCTGAAGATCGAGAAGACCAGCAGCGTCACGATGAAGCCCGCGGGCTTGAGGGCGAACTCGGGGCTGAGGAAGATCCAGCACACGATGAGGGCGATGGCGCTGCCAAGCAGGCTCAGCAGCCATCCGAGGATGAACTTCGGCATGGGCCCAGTATGGGCCCCAGAGTTGGAAAGTCGGCTCCTTGAGGCTCCGCCACGGCCGCCTAGGGTCGAGGGTCCATATGACGTGCTTCGACTTGCCGACCGTCGACGGTCCAGACACCCTCGATTTGGGGGTCCCCACGACCCACTCCACTGAGCGGTACGACGTATGCCCTCGTGACGAAGGCCTGAATTCGGTGTGCAAGCACCACCGTGTTACCCGGTCTCGGGGGGCGGTCGGCGACGGGGATTTGACCGTAGTAGTCAATGGCAGAGGCGGGCGGTAAAAGAGCCGTGACGGACGTCAGAGAGTCAGCGTCGCGACCGATAAGTCCGGCGGCCGCATCCGGGTAGGTCCCGAGCACAGGGTCCGCATAGAGACCGCCCCCATAGAAGTACGCGCGTCCGCCGTGGACGTGCGAGATCTCCGACACGTAAGCCATGGCCGGACCCTCCGGGAGGTCCTCAAGCGCGTGCCAAGGAGTTGTGCCCGTGAGGGCATGACCCGGCTCAACCTGTGTCGCACCGGCATCAGCCAACACGTGCATGGCTCGCATCGAGGTCGTGCCAGGAGCATTGACGACGACCTCGCTACGCCCACTGTCGAGCAGTGCCTGAGCACAGTTCTCGATCGTGGCCATGTTCGGAGTCGTGCGCACCCCGCCGGTTTCGGGGTCGAAGAGCAGTGCGGGGAAGGTCGTGACTCCCGCGAGGCGGGCCCCCTCACGGGCATCAATGCGGTCGGCCAGGGCGACAACATCCGATGCGGCAAATCCGCCCTCGTGGCCCGGGTAGAAGTGATCACCGGGAGCCGTCACGCGGGCGAGCAGCGCCTGGACGGACCCCCTGGCCGCCGAGACGTCCGCAGCCCATTGCGCGTGCTCGTCATTGAAGACAGTCCAGTAGTCCGGCCCCCACGACGCGACCTCCGCTGTTTCGTGCCGAGGCACCTGGACGAGGTGCCCAATGTGACCTATCCGTATGCCAGCGTCCACCGAGGGTCGAGCGCAGGGGACATCAACTGCCACCACACCGGAAAACCCCGCATCCATGACGGCGCGGGTCACGATCGGATTGCGGCCGTACTGCTTTGTCATAGCAAAGGCCGTAAGACCGAGTCGCCTCGCCTCGGCGGCCATCAGGCTCGCGTTGACTCCCACCTGCTCAAGGTCGAGGACGTAGGAGTTCGCAGGAAGGAGACCTTGCTGGTGCAGATCGACCGCTGCCCTGATGAGCTCGGGATTCCTGCGCCGCAGGACGTCCAGGAACATCTCAGGCCGACCACGACAGCATGCGCTCGCGCCCCTGACGCAGCGCCATCGAGAGCGCGCCCCACAACGCGGCGCGTTGACCGAGGGAACTGACCTCGACCAGGGGAGTGAGGGGAGTGACCTGAGGGAGCAGCTTCCGCGTCCTGCTGGCCAGCCATTCGTGGGACCCCACGCCACCACCGAGGACGACGAGTTCGGGCCCGCTCACCGCAGCGATTGCCGCAACCGCCAAGGTCACCGCCCTGGCGACTTCCTCGGCGATACCTACCGCAAGGGAGTCACCGGCCTCAGCAGCGTCGAAGACATCGGACGGACGTGAATCGGGATCCAGGCACGTGGGAACACCCTTCTTCAAGGCGTCCATCAGCCGGCGCGTGATGGCTGATCCGGACACGCATTCCTCGAGCGTTCCGTGCTCAAGATTGGAGGGGTCGAAAGGATTCCCGCCAATGGGCAGCCAGCCGACTTCCCCCGCCTGGCCTCCAAAGCCTTCGCAGAGTTCGCCATTGATCACGAGGCCCATCCCCACGCCGGTGCCGATGGAAAGGAAGGCGAAACTCTCTCGACGCTGGGCGAGTCCCCTCCAGCGCTCTCCCACGGCGGCAAGGTTCACGTCATTGAATGCCTGGACGGAGGCCCCTGGCATCGCCCGCGCCAATCTCGCGATGAAGTCAGGGGAGTCGCCCAATGGCAAGTTGGGTGCGTGACTGATCATCCGCGTTTCCGGATCCACGATTCCGGGCATCCCCAAACACGCGACCCGGACATCCGCAAGCGCGAGCCCCCTGCTGGCGGTGAGCTCGCCGCCGACGCCTACAACTTGGTCGAGAAGCGCCTGCATCGACGTTCCGTCGGTGGCCTGCGTCGCCTCTGCAACGATTTCGCCCAACATGTTCGAGAGTGCGAACGAGATTTTCGTACCTCCGACATCAGCCGCCAGAACCCATCCGACCTGGTCATTGAGACCGTAGAGAGTGGCACTGCGCCCGACACTGCCCTGTGTCTGGCCTGTGGGCCGAAGCATGCCCATGTCCTCAAGGTCACGCACAATGGCATTAACGGTCGGCTTTGACAGTCCGAGCGTGGTCGCTAAGGCAGCTCGGCTGACCGGGCCAGCAGTCAAAAGTTGATCCAGGATGGCCTGCTCATTCAGCTGCCTTGAAATGCTGCGGTTCGAATTCACTCGCGGGTCCCCGTGATCATGCCGACGATTTCGTCTGGACTCGTCTGCGCAGTATGACGCATCCCGATCATCGTCCCCTGCCTCAGCACGTAGATTCGTTGCGAGATGCGGAACACCTGCTCGAGGTTGTGGCTGACAACTAGGATGGCGCGATCCGCCTCGCGCATTCGGTTGATGACCTGCTCCACCTTCGCCGTTTCCGCCACTCCCAGCGCGGCCGTCGGTTCATCCATGAGTACGAGGCTGCGGGACCAATGGGTAGCCCGCCCGATGGCGACGCCCTGACGCTGACCTCCAGAGAGTGCGGAAACGGGAACGTCGACCGAGGGCACCTGGACATCCAGAGAATCCAGAATTGTCCGGGTCTCCGCACGCATGCGAGCCTTGTCCAGCATGCGTGGTCCACGCACGAGCTCCCTGCCGAGGAACATATTCATGTAAACCGGCTGCTGGCCGGCGAGCGCTAGATCTTGATAGACCACCTCAATTCCTGCGTGGCGAGCTTGCTCGGGATCAGAGAGCGTGCGGGTCACCCCATCGATGTCCACGCTGCCCGATGTCGGCTGGAGGACGCCCGCCACAATCTTGATAGCCGTGGACTTTCCGGCACCGTTGTCCCCCACCAGGGCGACAACCTCGCCTCGGTGGACCTCGAGAGACACACCCTTCAGGGCCTGGATGCCACCGAAGGTCTTGACGATGTCCTGCAGGGCGAGTGCGGGGGTGGCCTGGCTCATGTGCGCTCCCCTCTCTCGCGAAGAGTCAAAGAAATTGCCACCAGGATGATCGCGCCGAGAGCCATTCGCTGCTGCGCGATATCGAGTCCGCTGAGAACCAGCCCGTTGTTCAGGGTGACAATGGTGAGCGAGCCGGCCAGAGCTCCGAGGACAGATCCCTTGCCTCCGAACAATGCTGTACCCCCGATGACCACGGCGGCGATGACGATCAGCAGATCGTTTTCCCCGAGCGTGTAACGGGCGCCCTGTAGCCGCCCGGCGTAGAGCATCCCCGCGAGGGCCGCCGTCCCTCCACTGATGATGAAGGCCGCCATTCGCACGCGAACCGTGGAGATACCGCTGACCCTGGCGGCCTGCCGATTGTCACCCACCGCCTTGATATGGGCCCCGAATCGTGTCTGGTTGTACAGGAGCCACCCAATGACGACCGCGGCCACGGCCCAGATGAACAGGGAAGAGAACGGCCCCACGGAGCCTGAGCCGAAAATGGCGACGTACGTCTCGTTCTGGATCGGCACGGACTTGAGGCCGGTCAACTGCCGTGCCAGCCCGGCCACGAGCTCGAGCATGGCGAGCGTGACGAGGAATGATGGCAGCCGCAGGAGCGTCACGATGAGCCCGTTGGCGAGCCCGACAAGTAGTCCCACTCCTAGGCCCGCGACTATCGCGAGAGGGAGGTTCGCGTCTCGGAGGACCACAGCTGTCGTGAGGGCACTCAGAGCGACCACGGAGCCGATGGACAAGTCGATCTCGGCCGTAGAGAGCACGAAGACGGCACCCACCGCCATGACGGCGATGGGTGCCGTTTGGCGGAGAATAGTGGCCAAGTTGTCCGTCGTGAGGAAGCCTTTGTCCGCTTGCGTGAGAGCGAAGAAGGCAAAGACAATTGCGAACACGACGTAGACGACGTACTGGGTGTAGTCGCGGCGCGCGAATGCCTTCATCACACTCCTCGGAACTACGCGGATCGAAAGGGTGCTGGCGGGGCGCGGGGGCACCCCGCCAGCGGCTTACTGGCCCAGCTGCGCGGCCAACTCGGAGGGAATGTCCTCCTGAAGGGATTCCTGCCACGCGTCCGCCAGGTTGTCCTTGGTCACAGCGATGAGGTCAACGGTCACGAAAGGTGGGGCCTCTTTCCCGAGGATCTTGTACGCCGCGAGCTTCGCCATGGTCTGGCCGATCTGGTACGGCTTGTCCACGACGGTGCCGTAGAGCAGGCCGCCCTTGGCCATTTCCATGTCGTTTGTGGCACCAAGGTCGTAGGTGACAACCTTCACGTCGTTACGACCCGCCGCTCGAATCGCTTCCAGCACGGACTCGGCCGCCGTGTCCCAAGCCACGTAGATGCCCTTGAGGTCTGGGTTTTGGGCGAGCATGGCCGACGCGATATCTCCCGTGGCCGACTCCTCGGCGAAACCCTGGCGGGCGACGATCTGGAGGCATGGGTAGTCCTGGACGATCGCTGCCTCGAATGAGTGGTCACGATTGTTGGTGACGTAGAAGTCCGCATCGTGGTAGATGATGCCGATCTGGCCATCGCCGCCGACGGCGTCACTCATGAGCGATGCTGCCGCCTTGCCCATCCCGAAGTGATCGCCCGTCGTGATGCCGACGTAGTCCTTCCCGGCGGAGAAGCCCTCGACGCCGTTGTCGGCGAAGACGATCACCTTGCCCTTCTCAGCCGCCGGCTTTAGTGCCTGGCTGATGACGGCAGGATCCACTGGCAGGGTAAGGATGATGTCGGGATTCTGTGACATGTCCGACTCGATGTCATTGGTTTGCTTGGCTGCGTCAAACTCCGCGCTCGTCACACTGCCGACGTCGACACCCATTTCGGCGAACTGGTCGGACGCTCCCTTGGTCAAGGCGTCGTACCAAGGTCCCGAGCCCGCCCAGGGCATGACGGCAGTGAGTCCCTTTTCCTTGACTTGGGCGATCTCTTCGGGCGTCAGGGTGATGTCGTTGGCTGAGACAGCGGTCTCGCCGTTGGGTCCGGCCGTGGGTGCCTGCAGGTCAAAGGAGGCCGCGGCGGGATCTGCTGCCGGATCAGATCCGTCGGACGAGCAGTCACTCGACGAGGCTGCAGATGCCGACGTGACACCCGCGTCCGTGGGGGTTGGACTCGATCCGCTCGAGGATCCGGAACTACAGGAGACAAGAGCTAGGGTGCCCACCGCACCTAGTGCGGCGAGTGTGAGGGGCAGCGTTCGACGGGACATGACACCTCCGAGGCGAAGTTAGTAAGGAAGTGTTACTAACTAATACGGGGCTGTCAAGGACCTCGGCGAATCACGTCGCGAACGCCAGAAGGACTCGTGAGGGAATCGTCCCTCCGCCGCGTAGAGCGCTCTCCGATTGGCTTCGTGCTCGGCCAGGACCGCCCGGTAGTCCGCCTCCCAACCCGAGAGATCCCCTCCCAGGAGGGCCCCCGCGCGCGCTGCCATCACGATCCCGCTGATGAGGCCTTGGGAGGACAGCGGGTCGAAGCTCACCGCCGCATCGCC
>JBPCSL010000110.1:0-8162 GCA_051007175.1 Candidatus Nanopelagicales bacterium | reverse complement strand
GTGGACTTGCCGGCATTGGGGCGCCCGACGAAGCAGGCCATGCCCGAGCGATGCTCACCCACCCTGATCCCCTTCGCCGTGGCCGCGTCCCTCGCTGGCTCCCAGGATGCCGAGGGCCACGATGACGATGGCGCAGCCCAGCCAGCCCAGGGAGCCCAGCGTCTCGCCGAGGACGAAGACGCCCAGGGCCGTGGCGAACACGGGCTCGGCCAGCGTGATGGTGGCGATGTGGCCGGGCTGCAGGACGGCGAGGCCGACGCCGAAGAGCACGTAGGCGAGGGTGGTGGTCGCGAGCCCCAGCCAGAGCACCAGTGCGATGCCGGACCAGGACAGCCACCAGCGGCCCGACATCACGAGCACCGGCAGCAGGACGAGCCCGGCGACGGAGAACGACGCGGCGAGGATGTTGGTGGGGTGCTCGCCTTCATGCGCGAGCCGCACGCCGAAGACCGTGTAGAAGCCGTACGACGCTCCTGCGCACACGCCGAAGAGGATGCCGAGGAGGTCGCGCTGATCCCCGGCGCCGACCGTGAGGAGTCCCACGCCGATCACCGCGAGCGCGGTCGAGATCGCCCAGATCCAGCCGGGTGCGCCCTCCTTCAGGGCCCAGCCGAGCAGCCCTGCCATGAACGGTGTGAACGACAGGCTGGCCAGGGTGCCGACCGCGACTCCCGTGCGGGCCATGGAGAGGAAGAAGAAGACCTGGTACGCCGCCACCGTGAGCCCCATGGCCCAGATGACCGGGCGACGCCACAGGCGCGACAGCGCCTGACGGCCCTCGGCGTTGCGCCCGGCGTAGGCGACGAAGCCGAGGCCTCCAACGAAGAGGCGGGCCGCGGCGACGCCCGGGGCCGGCGAGGTCGGGAGCAGGAGCGCCCGGGCCGTGCCCGATGTCCCGAACAGCGCCGCGGCCCCCAGGACCGACAGCGCCGCGACCCTGCGGTCCGGCTGCACCGACGTGCTCACGCGGGCTGACCTGCCTTCAGGAGACGAACGACGCTGCCATCGGGTGCGCACACGACCACGGGCACGTCGTCTCCACCCAGCTCGGCGACGGCGCGGCAGTCGAGGGGTGCCGGCGAGTCCGTCACCACGACCGCGGCCTCGACTCCGCGGGATCCCGCGGACACGGCCTGGGCCACGGCGACCTCGAGCGCCGTCAGGACGAGCGAGTCGAGTGCGACATCCGCGGCCGCGTAGGTGCGACCCGTCTCATCGCGCAGGGCTGCGCCCGACACCGCGCCGATCCTCCCGCGCGCGCCACGGGCCAGGGTCACGAGCTTGGCGTCCTCTGCGGACAGCCCCTCACTCATGTGCGGCATCCCGTGGCTCGGCCGGGATGGCCAGGACACTGCCAATGCGATTGCGCCGTCCCGCACCCTGCTCCGCGGTGAGGTGCCATCCGTCGATGTCCACGCTGGCGCCGGCGATGGGGACCCGGCCGAGTCGCTTGGCCATCAGACCCAGCACCGTGTCGACGCCTTCCTCCTCGCCCTCGATGTCCATGCCCACGAGCTCGGCGAAGTCGTCGACGTGCAGGCGGGCGCTCACCCGGAAGGCACCGTCCTCGAGGGCCACCACCTCGGGGGCCGCGGTGTCGTACTCGTCGTCGATCTCCCCGACGATCTCCTCCAGGATGTCCTCGATGGTCACCAGGCCCGCGGTGCCGCCGTACTCGTCGACGGCGATGGCCATGTGGACCCGAGCCGCCTGCATGTCCTTGAGCAGCTCGTCCGCCGGCTTGCTGTCGGGGACGAAGTAGGCCGGCCGCATGATCGACTCCACCGTCTCGGACTGCTCAGCGTCACGGCGATCGAAGACGCGGCGCGCTACGTCCTTGAGGTAGACGATGCCGACGATGTCATCGGCGTTCTCGCCGATCACGGGGATCCGGGAGAAGCCCGAGCGAAGCCCCAGGGACATGGCCTGGCGAAGGTTCTTGCCGCGTTCGATGAAGATGACCTCGGTGCGCGGCACCATGACCTCACGGGCGAAGGTGTCGCCGAGCTCGAAGACCGAGTGGATCATCTGCCGCTCGTCGTCTTCGATGAGGCTGTCGGCCTCGGCCATGTCCACGAGCTCGCGAAGCTCAGCCTGGGTCGCGAAGGGCCCCTCGCGATAGCCCTTGCCCGGCGTGAGCGCATTGCCGACGAGGATGAGAAGCGAGGCGAGCGGGCTCAGGATGCCCGCGAGCAGCCGGGTGATGCCCGCGGATCGCAGGGCGATGCCCTCGGCATGCTGGCGCCCCAGGGTGCGGGGGGCGACCCCGAGGACGACGTAGCTCACGACGACCATGACGACGACCACGAGCACGATGGCCCAGCCGACCGGCCAGCCGAAGTCCTGCTCCAGTCCCGCGACCGCGACGTAGGACACGAGGGTGATGGCCGTGACCGTGAGGGTTGTCGACAGGAAGAGCAGCACGTTCACGTAGCGCGGCCGGTCCTGGACGACGACGAGGAGGCGGCTGGCACCTCGGACCCCGTCATCCGCGAGCTCCTCCACGCGCGAGCGCGAGACGCGCGCGATCGCCGTCTCGGCCATGACGAAGAGCCCTGACAGCAGGATGAGCAGGATGGCGATGGCAATGAGGAGAACGCCGGTGGTCATGTGCCCGCCTCGAGTCGCCAGGCGGAGAGGAGCTCGTCCTGCAGCGCGAACATCCGGGCATGCTCCTCGGGCTCGGCGTGGTCGTAGCCGAGGAGGTGGAGCACCCCGTGGGTGAGCAACAGGGCCAGCTCGTCCCCCACGGGATGGCCCGCCTGCTCGGCCTGGCGCAGGGCCACGGCCGGGCACAGGATGACGTCGCCGAGGACCCCGGAGACGGGCGGCGCCCCGGGGTCTCCTGGCGTCAGCCCATCCATGGGGAAGGACAGCACGTCGGTCGGGCCCGGCTCATCCATCCACTCCACATGCAGTCGCGTCATCTCGTCCTCGTCGACGAGCGCGATGGACAGCTCGGCGTCCAGATGCAGCCGGTCGAGGAGGAAATCCGCCTGGCGGATCAGGGCTTCCGGGTCGGCGAGGTCCGTGCCCGACGAGTCGATGATGTCGACGGACATGACCTCACGCCCTGCGGGACCCGCTGCGACGGGATCCCGACTCGGTGGAGCGGAGGGCAGCGGCCTCGGCGTCGTATCGCCCGTAGGCCTCCACGATGCGACCGACGAGGCGATGGCGTACGACGTCCTGCGAGGTGAGCGTGCAGAACGCAACGTCGTCCACGCCCACGAGGATGTCCTGGACGACCTTGAGCCCGGACGCCGTCGCGGTGGGCAGGTCAATCTGCGTGACGTCACCCGTGACGACCATGGTCGAGCCGAACCCCAGACGGGTGAGGAACATCTTCATCTGCTCGGGCGTGGTGTTCTGCGCCTCGTCGAGGATGATGAAGGCGTCATTGAGCGTGCGCCCGCGCATGTAGGCGAGGGGCGCAATCTCGATCGTGCCGCTCGTGATGAGGCGCGGGATCGAGTCGGGATCGAGCATGTCGTGCAGGGCGTCGTATAGCGGCCTCAGATAGGGATCGATCTTCTCCGAGAGAGTGCCCGGGAGGAAGCCGAGACGCTCGCCCGCCTCGACCGCCGGCCGGGTGAGGATGATGCGCGTGATCTTCTTCTCCTGGAGCGCCTGCACGGCCTTCGCCACCGCGAGGTAGGTCTTGCCCGTGCCGGCAGGACCAATGCCGAACGTGATCGTGTGCGCGTCGATGGCATCGACATAGCGCTTCTGGTTGAGGGACTTCGCCCGGATCGTGCGGCCCCGCGAGCTGAGGATGTTGGTCGACAGGATCTCCGCGGGGCGATTGCCCGACCGCAGGAGCGCGATGCTGCGCTCCACCGACTCAGTGGTGAGGCCCTGGCCGGTGCGCAGGACCGCGAGCATCTCGGAGACGAGCATTTCGACGAGGCCGACGTCCTCGGCACTGCCGGAGACCCGGATCTCATTGCCGCGCACGTGGATGTCGGCGTCGGGCACCTGGGCCTCGACTACGCGGATGAGCTCGTCTCCGACCCCGAGGACGGACACCATCGGCTGACTTGCCGGGACGATGATGGTGGCCTGCGATTGGGCGCTGCTCATGGTGTGGCCTACGGCCCGTGCCTGCCCTTCGTCGGGGCGGCTTGCGCCGCCGGGCGGCGCCACGCCGCCTGAGGCCCTGATCCTACGGGATCAGCCGGGGGGCCAGCCAAGGCCGCGGCCACCCAGCACGTGCACGTGGGCATGCGGCACGGTCTGGCCCGCCTGGCTTCCCGTGTTAGCCACGAGCCGGTATCCGCTCTCGGCCACGCCCTCGGCCTCCGCCACCTGGTAGGCCAACTGCAAGAGCTCGGCCGCGAGCATCGGATCGCTCACCGCGACGCCCGGCACATCCGCGACGTGCGTGCGGGGGATCACCAGGACGTGCACCGGGGCCTGCGGGGAGATATCGCGGAACGCCACCGCGCGGTCGGTGCTCATGACGATGTCGGCCGGGATGTCGCCGGAGGCGATCGAGCAGAAGAGGCAGTCCACGCCCCCATCCTGGCACGGGGTCAGGAAGGCGCGCCGCGCCACCGCGCGGTCGTGGCGAGCACGATGCCGGCAGCGACGGTGCCGGCCGTCGACGTGCGCAGGACACTCGGCCCCAGCCGGACGAGTCGGGCACCCCACGACTCGAACCCACGGCGCTCGGCATCGGTCATGCCGCCTTCGGGGCCCACGACGATCAGCACGGATCCCGTGCTCGGGATCGTCACCGACCCGACGGGCTGGACTGCCTCCTCGTCGAGGACCAGCGCGAGCTCGGCGCTCCTCACCAGGTCCTCCAGGTCCTGCGTCGAGGCGAGGGCGTGCACGTCCGGGATCCGCGCCCGGCGCGCCTGCTTCGCGGCCGCGCGCGCCGCGGTGCGCCACTTCTCCAGTCCGCGATCCGCCTTCTCGTCGCGCCAGCGGCTCACCGATCGCTCAGCGGACCACGGGACGATCTCGTCGACGCCGACCTCGGTGAGAGTCTCGACCGCACGCTCCCCGCGGTCACCCTTGGCCAGCGCCTGGACCACGATGACGCGCGGATCGGGCAGCGGCTCGTCGACAACCTCGGCGACGGTGACGGACGCGGCGTCCTTGCGTATGTCGCTCATGACGCCGCGGGCTCGCCGGCCCTGCCCGTCGACGACTTCGACGGACTCCCCCGCGCGCACGCGCAGCACCGTCACGGCGTGCCGGCCCTCCGGTCCGGCGAGTGCCACCTCGCCACCGGGGACCGCGTCAGCGAGGGAGTCGACCAGGAAGACGTGGCCCGGCATCAGCGGCCGCTGAAGGCATCGCGGAGGCGGGAGAAGAGTCCGCCGCTCGCGGCCTCGTCCTGCGCCTGCACCGTGAGGGCCGCGCCTTCCTCGCCGCGAGCCCGGGCGAGCTGGCGGAGCAGCTCCTCCTGGTCCTGGTCGAGCCGGGTCGGCGTACGCACATCGAGATGGACGTAGAGGTCGCCGCGCCCGCTGCCGCGAAGGCGGGGCACGCCGCGCGCGCGCAGCGTGAGCACCGAACCCGGCTGCGTGCCCGCGCGGATCTCGACACTCTCCTGGCCATCGAGGGTGTCGAGGGTGACCGAGGAGCCCAGGGCCGCCGCCGTCATCGGCACCTCCACCGAGCAGTGCAGGTCATCGCCACGACGCTCGAAGACAGGATGCGGCGTCTGCACGATCTCGACGAAGAGATCCCCGTGCTCGCCGCCGCCGGGCCCGACCTCGCCCTGCCCGGCCAATTGGATGCGCGTGCCCGTGTCGACACCGGGAGGGATGGTGACCGTCAGCGTCGCGCGCGTGCGCACCCGGCCGTCTCCGGAGCATTCGACGCACGGGTGGGTGATGACGGTGCCGAAGCCCTGGCACTGGGGGCAGGGCCGGGCGGTCATGACCTGACCGAGGAAGGAGCGCTGGACGTTCTGGATCTCGCCGCGGCCCTTGCACATCGGGCACGTCGAGGGTTGCGTGCCCGCCGCCGTGCCGGCACCGGAGCACACCGCGCAGCGCACGGCCGTGTCGACCTGGATATCGCGCGTGCCGCCGAACATCGCCTCCGGCAGGTCGACCTGCATGCGGATCAGCGCATCCTGGCCCCGCCGCATGCGCGGGCGCGGGCCGCGCGGCTGGCCTCCGCCGAAGAAGGCGTCCATGAGGTCGCCGAAGTCGAACGTCGCGCCGAATCCGCCGCCGCCCGCACGGAACGGATCCCCGCCCAGGTCGTACATCTGGCGCTTCTCGGGATCGCTCAGCACCTCGTAGGCCGCGGTGACGTCCTTGAACCGCTCCTGACTCGCAGGGTCCTGGTTCACATCGGGATGGAGCTCCCGGGCGAGCTTGCGGTAGGCCCGCTTGATGTCATCTCCGGAGGCATCTCGCGGCACGCCCAGCAGGGCGTAGTAGTCCGTCGCCACGATGTCAGTTCTCGTCCAGGATGCGGGAGAGGTACTGGGCCACGGTCTGCACGGCCGCCATCGTCCCCGGATAGTCCATGTGCGTCGGCCCGATGATGCCGACACCGGCGACGACGGAGTCGCCCCGCCCGTATCCGGCGGACACGACGCTGGTGCCCTGCAAGTGCTCGACGGGATTCTCGTGGCCGATGCGCACCGTCACCTGGCCGGACACCTCGCCCAGCAGTCGCAGCAGGACGACCTGCTCCTCGAGAGCCTCGAGGACCGGCTCGAGGCTGGACGTGAAGGAGTCGCGGTAGCGGGCCAGATTGGCGGTGCCGCCGAGCATGATGCGGTGCTCTTCGGTGTCGAGGGTCGCCTCGAGCAGGGAGGCGACCACGGCGGAGACCGCGGGGCGCTCGTCCGCGGGCCACTGGTCGACGATGCCCTCGACGCCTGCGCTGATGTCCGAGCAGCGCGTGCCCACCGTGGCGGCAAGCAGGCGAGCGCGGAGCAGCCCGACCGACTCCTCGGACAGCGGTGACGGGAGATCCACATGGCGCTGCTCCACCCGGCCCGTGTCGGCAATGAGCACGAGCAGCAGTCGAGTGGAGCTCAGTCGCACAAGCTCCAGGTGCAGCACGCTCGACTGGACGATGGAGGGGTATTGCACGAGCGCCACCTGGCGCGTGAGTTGCGCCAGGAGCCGGACGCTGCGCGACATCACGTCATCGAGGTCGACCGCGCCGGCCAGGAAGTCGGAGATGGCCCGCCGTTCGGCCGACGACATCGGCTTGACCCCCGACAGGCGGTCGACGAAGGCGCGGTAGCCGAGGTCGGTGGGAATGCGCCCGGCGCTCGTGTGCGGCTGGGCGATGTAGCCCTCCTCCTCCAGCACCGCCATGTCGTTGCGGATGGTGGCTGAGGAGACACCCAGGGCATGCCGCTCGACGAGCGCCTTGCTGCCTACGGGCTCGCGGGTGGAGACGTAGTCCTCCACGATCGCCCGGAGAACGGCGAGGCGACGGTCCTCGAGCACCGGGCACCTCCTTCGCTAGCACTCCCCCGCACTGAGTGCCAATCCTACGCCCTCGGCCGCCGGGGGGCCTGTCGGCGCGGTGCCCTCGTCCGTGAGGCGCCTCACGATCTCGTCGGCCATGAGACGGCCCGCGCGCGTGAGCACGAGGGTGCCCGACCCCACGGGGGCCTCCTCCACCCATCCGGCGCGGACGAGGCCCGCGACGGCAGCCTCGCTCAGCCCCGCGGTCGGCAGGCCCTCACGCAGGCGGATGCGGAGCATGACCTCCTCCAGGCGCGCTTCGGCATCGCCGACGCGCTCCCATCCGTCCACGGGGAGTTCGTCCGCCGCCACGCGCGCGCCATAGGTGGCGGGGTGCTTGACGTTCCACCACCGCACGGCGCCGATGTGCCCGTGGGCGCCCGGCCCCGCGCCCCACCAGTCGTCACCGCACCAGTAGCCGAGGTTATGCCGGCACTCGCCCCCGGGCGCGGCCCAGTTGGACACCTCGTACCACGGCAGCCCGGCGCCTTCCGCGAGGTCGTCGATGAGCGCATAGCGCTCCGCTGCCACGTCATCGTCGGGAGCCGGCATCTCGCCTCGCCGGATGCGCGCCGCGAGCCGGGTGCCGGGCTCGACGATGAGGGAGTACGCCGACAGGTGATCGATGCCCTCCGCCAGGACGCCCTCGACGGATGCCCGCAGGTCGGCGTCGGTCTCCCCCGGCGTGGCGTAGATCAGGTCGGC
>JBPCSL010000109.1:0-5139 GCA_051007175.1 Candidatus Nanopelagicales bacterium | reverse complement strand
TGGCGAGCCGCCCGCCTGCGGCCTCGGCACCGGTGCTCTGCTCGCGCGCGATGTGGTGGCGGAGCCGCGCGTCCCGCGCGAGGGCTATCTGGAGGTCGGGCGCGTGAACCCCGACCTAGATGCGCTGATGGCGGCCCGCGACCTCCTGGGCGACGACCGGGCCCGGTGGTGGAAGCAGCGCCTCGTCGATGCCTGGGAGTCCGGTGGCTCCGCGCTCGTGGCGGAACTGGTGGCGTAGGCAGTTTCGGGCACTGCACTCCTGCGTTTGATCGATGTGTGATCTGATGACGGCGGGGGACTGGCGCCCGAAAGGGGGGACCGAGGTGCCACGAAGGAGGGCCGCTCTTCGGGCCGGCGTGTTCGCGTGGCCTCGGGCCGGTGTGTTCGCGTGCGGTGGGGCCCTCGTTTTAGCGGGACTCGTTGCGCCAGCCTTGACTCAGGCTGCTGATGCCTCGGTCCAGGTGGTGAAGGTGGCGCCGCGCAGTTTGGCTGATGACACGGTGCTGGGCGTCTTCTCCTCAGTCGGGGGGGGAGTCAACAGCACCGTGGCAGCGCTGGCCGTCAATGGGGATGACACCGTTTACGCCGGTGGCTACTTCACCACCGCGGGGGGTAAAGCCGGTATGAGCTTTATTGCAGCGTGGTCGAACGGAGACGACACGTGGCACGCACTTGCGAGCGGGACCAACGAGCCGGTCGTTGCTTTGGCTTTGCTGGGGGACGACACCTTGTACGCCGCTGGAGGGTTCACCGCAGCGGGTGGCGTTTCGGGCACGCGTAGCGTCGCAGCGTGGTCGAACAGAGATGACACGTGGAATGCGCTTGGAAGCGGTCTGGCGCCTCGCCGTCCTTCTCCGCTACGGGTCGATGCCGTGGCCGTGCAGCGAGACGACACGTTGTACGTGGCTGGAAATTTTGATTCGGCCAGCGGAGTCGCCGATACCAGTGGCATCGCAGCGTGGTCCAACACGGATGACACGTGGAACTCCCTGGGCCCGGTGCGGCCCCTAAACGTCAAAGCCCTCGCCTTGCTCGGAGACGACACCCTGATCGCTGGCGGTGACTTCGCTGATGTGGGTGGGCTTCCAGGCACCAACGGCATTGCCGCTTGGTCGACGAGGAGTGGAAACTGGTCTGCACTTGATGGCGGCGTCACGGGCCGCGTCGGAGCGCTCGCAGCGCAGCGTGATGACACCCTCTATGCGGGGGGCTCGTTCACCGCGGCCGGTGGTGTTGCTGACACCCTCCGGATTGCTGCGTGGGCGAATGCCGGTGACACCTGGCACGCTCTCAGGAGCGGTGCCGACAATCAGGTGCTAGCTCTTGCATTCGACGACATGCACGGGCTGCTCTACGCGGGTGGGGAATTCACGTCGGCGGGCACTGTCACTGCCTCGCGGATAGCGGTGTGGGACACCGGCATCAGTACGTGGATCCCGTTGCAGGCTGCGGGAGGCGACGGGGTCGTAGACCAGTTTGTCGCGGCCCTCGCGCTAGATGACTCGATCGTCTATCTGGGAGGGGACTTCCACCACGCAGGCGGTGCCGCTGGCCCGGCCTACCTAGCGAAGTGGACGTGGGATGCGCCGTCAGCCGAGGCGGTGCCGGCCACGGGTGCGCATGGTGCTGCGATCCAGTTGCATGGCTCGGTCCTGATCGGGGTGACGGGGGTGCGGGTGAATGGCGCCGCTGTGGCGTATACCCGCGACGACTCCACGACCATCTCGCTGACGGTCCCGGGCAGCCTGTATGACGGCTCGTATCTGATCGCGGTGGATGCGGTGGGTGGAACGGGGACAGCTACCTACACGGTCACCGGGTCACCGGCTCCGGCACCGCCTGCGCCCGCGCAATATCCGCCGGGCGAGCCGACGGGTGTGGTGGCCATCCCGGGAAGGGCTGCTGCGACGGTGTCGTGGCGGGCGCCCATGGATCCAGGCTCGTATGCGGTGACCTCGTATGAGGCCACCGCGTTTCCGGGGGGCCGGACCTGCACGACAGCCGCTCCTGCGCTGTCGTGCTCGGTGACGGGCCTGACGGATGGCGCCACGTACGCATTCAGGGTGCGGGCACGCAATGACGCGGGCTGGGGCTTGCCTTCGTCGCCAAGTGCGGCCGTAACTCCCGGCGTCGTGCCAGGTGCACCGGCGGTGGTGATGGCAATGGTGGGCGATGCCTCGGCAGCGGTGTCGTGGACGTCCCCTGCTGATCTGGGTGCCCCATCTGAGACCGAGTACGAGGCGGTCGCAGCCCCGGGTGGTGCGACCTGCACGGCGAGGGTCCCGGTGACCGCCTGCGACTTGAAGAGCCTGACGAACGGCACAGCGTACATAGTGACCGTGCGGGCGAAGAACGCTATTGGCTGGGGACCGGCATCGGCTCCGAGTGCGATCTTCACGCCAGCAGCGCCCTCGATCCTCATCACTGGGTCAAGGGATCCCAACCGGCCGAAGTACGCGCTGGTGGCGGGTGCGGCGACGGGCCTGGCCGGGCAGCAGGTGACTCCTTGGGTGCGGTTCCCTGGCGATAGGAGCTACACCGCGGGCGCGGCCGTACAGACGGTGCAGCCGGATGGCACCTTCGCCTGGACCCGCAAGTCCGCGCGCAAGACCTTTGTCTACTTCACCCACGGGTCGGTGAAGTCCAACACCGTCGTCATGCCGGCCCGCTGACCGCTTGTGACTGCTAGCGGATGCTGGTGGCTCGCTTAGGGTCGGATAAGCGTCACAAACCGGCGAGTGCGCGACTCCAGGTGGCGTGAGAGGCTTCTGGCCGTGAACAGCCCGGCGATTGCGAGAGCCGTCGTCGAGGAATTGCTGGCCGCGGGAGTCGCCGACGTCGTGGTCTGCCCTGGATCCCGGTCGGCTCCGCTGACCCTCACGCTCGCGGACACGGAATGCCGCGGACTCGTGCGCCTGCACGTGCGCATCGATGAGCGCTCCGGGGCCTATCTCGCCCTCGGCATCGCCAAGGTGTCCGGTCGCCCGGTCGCGGTTGTGACGACCTCCGGAACCGCGGCGGTGAACATGCATCCGGCCATCGTCGAGGCCGCCTACAGCGGCATCCCGCTCGTGGCTGTGACCGCGGACCGCCCCGGAGAGATGCGCGGCAGCGGCGCCAATCAGACCATCGACCAGCGCGCGCTCTACGGCAACGACGTCGTCACCTGGGCCGATCTCGAAGGCCTGAGCGAAAGCGCCCTGCGGTCAGCGGTTGCGGGAGCACTGTCGCTGGCGATCTCCCAGCCGGGGCCGGTGCATCTCAACGTGCCCCTGCCAGAGCCATTGGTGGAACCCGGCGCTCATGCTGTCGATGATGTAACCACGCGCAAGCAGGCTGACGCGCCGACACCCACAGGGGCCCTGCTCTCGACGCTGCTGCCTGCGGGCATCGACGCGTCGCGCGGTCTGCTCATTGCCGGTGACTTCGATGACGAGCCGGCCCGACAGGCAGCCGCCGCGCTCGCGAACGCCATGGGCTGGCCGGTCATCAGCGAACCCTCCGGCAACCTGTCAGCGCACGACCATGCATTGCGGCACGGACCGCTTGTGCTCGCCTCCCCCTTCGCGGAAGGGCACGTCGCCGAGGTCGTCGTCACCGTCGGACGCGTCGGACTGCATCGATCGGTCATGCGGACCCTCCGATCGGCGCGTGCGCACATCGCCGTCGATGTCCCGCCCCGCCTGGGCCGCGTCGATCCCGCGCGCACCGCGAGCGTCGTCGACGCGGTGCCGGTTGCGGATGCTGCGGCTGATCCGGCATGGCTGGCGGATTGGCAGCGTGCGGACAGCGCGGCCGGTGACGCCGTCGCGGCTGAGATGACTGGGAGCGACCTCACCGGGGCTGCCGTCGCCGCCACTGTCGCCCGCCATGCATCCACGGACGACCTCCTGGTCGTCGGCGCTTCCTTCCCTGTCCGGCACGTGTCGTCGTACGCCGGAGCGATCCGCGCCCGGTGCATCGGCAACCGCGGCACCTCCGGCATCGACGGTGTCATGTCGACCGCGTGGGGTGCCGCACTCGCGCACGACGGCGGCACGACGTACGCACTGGTAGGCGATCTCACCGCAATCTACGACCGCAACGGCCTCCTCGCAGCGCCGGGTGAGCGCCGACCGGATCTGGTGTACGTCGTTGCCGACAACGATGGCGGCGGCATCTTCTCCTCGCTCGAGCAGGGTGCACCGGCGTATGCCACTGACTTCGAACGCGTCTTCGGCACCCCGCACGGCGCCGACCTGGCGGAGTTGCTCACCGCCCCTGGGGTTGCCATCGCGTCGGTGACATCCATGGACGAGCTGCAAGCGGCGCTGGAGTCAGCGAGTGGCGGCGTCCATGTCATCGTCGCGCGCTGTGCGGCTCGCACCGACGAGCAGCAGCAGGCCCTGGCCATCCAGCAGGCCGTCAACGCCGCCCTTAAGTGAGGGGCGGCTGCCCCCCCCCCCCGCGAGTGTGCAGTTGTTGAGTCGCCCTACGAGGAGGCCCGCTCAACAACTGCACACTCGGCGAAGAGGCGCGGAACTAGGACGGGGAGAGCGGGGCGCGGAGTCGGACGATCGAGGGGCCGAGATCAGGGTCCTCTTCGCGCGTCCACTGCAGCGGCAGTCGCTCGAGCAACTTCACCATGCCGGTGTTGCTCGCGAGCACAAGTGCGACGACCTCGCGGAACCCCTGCCGACGCGCGAGCTCGATGAGGTGGACGAGCAGCCGCGTGCCGAGCCCGCGTCCCTGCCAGGCGTCCTCGATGATGACGGCGATCTCCGCGGCCTCGGTCTCACCCGGCCGGTCAGGAAAGACGTTGCCGAGCCCGACCACATTGCCCGCGGCATCCTGCGCAACAAGCGTCGCACCGCGATGGCCGCCGGCGATGCGGCGGAGTTGGTCCTCGCGCCAGTCGTTGACCGGGGCGAAGTAGCGCTGGTAGCGCGTCTCGTCCGAGCTGCGCGAGTGCATCTCCGCGACGGCTTCGGTGTCTTCGGGGCGGGACAGTCGAATCGTGACGCGCGTCCCATCGGCGAGCGGCTCGACCCAGCCGAAGCCCCCGGTGCCGGCGGGTGCGGCGGCCACCGCGTCGATGAGTCGCAGCAGCGCTGACGCCCGGGCGCGCTCGACGGCGACGAAGGGCGAGTCCTTGCGGGT
>JBPCSL010000108.1:0-4444 GCA_051007175.1 Candidatus Nanopelagicales bacterium | reverse complement strand
ACTCGGCGCCGCTCTCCGTGTCCGACGGAGTGCTGGCGGTGGGAGTGCCCGAGGAGAACAAGGCGAAGAACGCCCGCAGCAGCGGTCATGCGGAGCGCCTGCGCCAGGTGATCCTCGATGTCCTGCGCGTCGACCTCCAGGTCGATGTCGTGGTCTCGGGCACGACCCGAGCCCCTGTGCCGCCGGCCGACGTGCCGAGCCCAGATGACGACAGAGCCGAGGACCTCGCGGGCGAGTCCCTGGCGATGCGCGAGCTCGGCGCGACGGTCATCGGCGAGATCGATCGGGCCTGAGCGTGTACGACGGCGCGGTCGCGGATCTCATCGACGAATTGGGCAGGCTTCCGGGCATCGGCCCCAAGAGCGCCCAGCGCATCGCCTTCCACATCCTCCAGGCGGAGCCGGCCGACATCCGACGGCTCGCCGAGATCCTCGTGACCGTCAAGGAGCGCGTCCGCTTCTGCGTCATCTGCGGGCACATCACCGAAGAGGACGAGTGCCGCATCTGCCGCGACCCGCGGCGCGACGCCACGTCACTGTGCGTCGTGGAGGAGTCCAAGGACGTCATCGCGATCGAGCGCACGGCCGAATACCGGGGCCGCTACCACGTCCTCGGTGGCGCGATCAGCCCCATCGACGGCATTGGCCCCGACGACCTGCGCATCCGTGAGCTGCTGCAGCGCCTCTCCGACGGCACGGTCACCGAGATCATCATCGCCACCGATCCCAATCTCGAGGGAGAGGCGACAGCGACCTACCTCGCGCGCCTGCTGGCCCCGATGGGCATCACAGTCACGCGCCTGGCGAGCGGCCTCCCCGTGGGCGGCGACCTCGAGTACGCCGACGAGGTGACGCTCGGCCGGGCATTCGCTGGACGCCGCCGCCTGGACGGCTAGCGGGACCAAGGTCCCGCTTTGAGCGGGTATTTCCCCGGTGGAGTGGGGACTCTTGCTCCGGCAGGAGCAGGCACGAGCGGGCATAGCCTGAATTTCGTGAGCACGATGCAGGTCATGCAGGAGGCGGGTGGCCGACTACTGAGTGCCGACGAAGTCGGCCAGGCTCTCGGGATCGACGTGTCGACGGTCTACCGCATGGCCAGCGACGGGCGCCTTCCTGCGCGCAAGGTTGGCCGGCAATGGCGCTTCCCCGCCGGGGCCGTGGTGCCCCCGGGCCCCGTCGAGACAGGCCTCGATCCCGGGTTGGCCTTCGCCACGATCCGCATCGCCGCCGAGTTGCTCGGCGTCATGATGGTGGTCACGGACCTCGACGGTCACCCGGTGACACCAATCGCCAACGCGTGCCTCCGCTTCCTCGCCGCCGATGAGGGAGCCATTGCCTCGTGCCTGGCCGAATGGCACGCCACGGCGTCCGGCTCCGACCTCAGCACCCGATTCCGCCCGAGCCACCTTGGCTTCGACTGCGCCTCGACCTTCATCCGGTCGGAGGATCGGCTGCTCGGCCTCGTGATCGCGGGGGGAATCGCGACCCAGGACAACCCCGAGGACGACCTCTTCGTCCTCACCGACGAGGGCCGCGAACAGGTCCTCGCTTCCCTGCCACGCATTGCCGCGGCAGTGGCCGAAAGGAGAACCCCATGAGACGGCTCCTCGTCCTCGGCGCCGGGACTGCCGGCACGATGGCCATCAACAAGTTGCGCCCGCGCCTTCCGCTGGACGAGTGGCAGATGACGGTGGTGGAGCCGAGCGACGTGCACCACTACCAGCCGGGCTACCTCTTCCTTCCCTTCGGTGCCTACACGCCCGAGGAGACGATGGAGCCGACCGACCGCTTCATCCCCGCGGGCGTCGAGCGCATCACCGCAGCGGTCGACAGGGTCAATGCCGACGCCAACATCGTCGTCCTCGCGGATGGCCGGACCCTCGAGTACGACTACCTCATCATTGCCACGGGCACGTCCCCGCGCCCGGACCAGACACCCGGCATGGACGATCCCGCCGTGTGGCGTGACAGCGTCCACGAGTTCTACACCTTCGAGGGTGCGATGGCCCTGCGCGACAAGCTCGAGACCTGGGAGGGCGGTCGGCTCGTCGTCCACGTGACCGAGATGCCCATCAAGTGCCCAGTGGCGCCCCTGGAGTTCACCTTCCTCGCCGACGCCTTCTTCGAAGAGCGCGGTATGCGCGATCGCGTGGAGATCGTCTACGCGACGCCCCTGGAGGGAGCCTTCACGAAGCCGGTGGCCTCGAGCCTGCTCGGGCACATGCTCGACGAGCGCAAGATCGCACTCGAGCCCGACTTCATGATCGAGCGGGTCGACTCCGATCCACTGCAGATCGTGTCCATGGACGAGCGCGAAGTGCCCTTCGACCTCCTCGTCACCATCCCCCTCAACATGGGCGCGGACTTCATCGGCAGGTCCGGGCTCGGCGACGACCTCAACTACGTCCCCGTCGACAAGCAGACGCTGCTGAGCACGAAGTACGACAACATCTTCGCGATCGGCGACGCCTCCAATATCCCGGCGTCCAAGGCGGGCTCGGTCGCGCACTTCTCGATCGATCTCTTCCCCGACAACTTCATCAACCAAGTCCACGGCAGGCCCATGACCGCGCGATTCGACGGCCATGCCAATTGCTTCATCGAGTCAGGCCACGGCAAGGGCATGCTCATCGACTTCAACTACGACACCGAGCCACTGCCCGGCAAGTACCCCCTTCCCGGGGTCGGGCCCTTCAGCCTGCTGAAGGAAACCGAGCTCAACCACCTCGGCAAGCTCGCCTTCCGGTGGATGTACTGGAACCTGCTGCTGCCGGGCAAGGAGCTGCCGCTGCCCGCCCTCATGTCGATGGTCGGCAAGGACACCCGAGTTCTGGAGAGTGCACGATGACCGCCACCACGCTGGACACCAGCCTCAACGATCGACTCGACCGGCTCTCCTTGCAGATGACGGAGATCCAGGAGGAGTTGGCGGAGCAGCGTCGCACGCGCGAGATGCTCCTGCAGCTGACCGAGCTCTCCGGGCCCGTCATGGAGATGCTCACCGCGCGCATGGCCGAACTCGAGGCCAAGGGCTACTTCACCTTCGCCCAGGGCGGCCTCGAGATCGCGGACCGCGTCGTCACCTCCTTCTCCGAGGACGACGTGCGCGCGCTCGGCGACAACGTCGTACTCATCCTCAACACGGTCAAGGAGATGACCCAGCCCGAGGTCATGAATCTGCTCAGTCGCACCGCGATCGAGGTCCAGGAGATCGAGGACGCGCCTGCGGGTCCCCCACCCTCGACCCTCGCCCTGCTCAAGCAGATGCGCGACCCCGATGTCCGTCGTGGTCTCGCCCGCACCCTCACGGTCCTGCGCTCCCTCGGGTCGCAGCCGGCCGCACCAACACCCGCTGCCACGGCTCCGGCCGCGCAATCCCCGAAGGAGTAACCCCATGCCAGTCACCACCATCGCCGGCGCCGAGGTCCATGTGGACGACGAGGGCTTCCTCACCGAGTACAACGAATGGAATGAGACGGTGGGCGCGGAGCTCGCCAAGAACATCGGCGTCGACATGACCGATGACCATTGGAAGGTCATCACCTTCCTGCGCGACGACTACAAGACCCAGGGCGAGACCGCGACCACACGGCGCGTCGACACCGTCGGCGGTTTCCCTGTCAAGCAGCAGTTCGTCCTCTTCCCGAAGAAGCCGGCCAAGAAGATGGCCTACATCGCCGGCCTGCCCAAGCCCCACGGCTGCGTCTAGGAGATTGTCATGACCATGATGGATTCCGCCCCGAAGATCGTCCCTGACTTCGGCGATGAGGACGAGGTCGATCGCAAGCTCGTCATCATCTGCTCGAAGGGCAACCTCGACATGGCGTATCCGGGGCTCATCCTCGGCAACGCAGCCCTCGGCGAGGGAATCGAGACCCACCTCTTCTTCACCTTCTGGGGCCTGGACATGGTGACCAAGTCCCGCATGGGCAACCTGCAGTTCACCCCCGTCGGCAACACCGCCATGCACCTGCCCATCGGCCACAGTCGCATGCCGCAGTTCATGACGCCGATCCCGGGCGTGGTCGGCATGTCGACCAAGATGATGAAGAAGCAGATCTCCGACCTCGGTGTCCCCGAGGTGCCGGAGTTCCTCGACCAGATCGTGGCGGCCGGCGGTCACCTGTGGGCCTGCCGCATGTCCTTCGACATGATGAAACTGAGCGAGGACGACCTGTACGACGGCGTCGAGGCCGTCATCAATGCCACGGACTTCATGGAGAAGAGCGCCGGGGGCCAGCTCCTCTTCATCTAGGTAGTTCGTTGAGAGGCGACTTGTGTCGCGCCCGCATGGCGGGTTGGGCGACACAAGTCGCCACTCAACGCCATGGCCCGGCTTCCGTGAGGGGGGCCTTGGCTAGACTGGCCTTTCCGCCGTCAGGTGACCGCCCCATCCGGGGGTGGCCGGTGCACGTGCCCTGGAGCCGCAGTGGCCCTCATCGTGC
>JBPCSL010000107.1:0-26460 GCA_051007175.1 Candidatus Nanopelagicales bacterium | reverse complement strand
TCCCGGACACGAGCTCCGGCCGCCACCGCTGGGCGAGGGTCGCGAGCACGAGCGTGCCCTCCGTCCAGGCGAACTGCTCGCCGATGCAGCGGCGGTTGCCCCAGCCGAAGGGGAACCACGCACCTCGTGGCTGGCCCGGGTTGTCCTCGCCGAAGTCGCCGGCCGCGTCGAGCCAGCGCTGCGGCAGGAAGGTCAGGGAGGAGTCCCACCACCGCGGGCTGCGGTGCAGGGCGAACTGGCTGATGAGCGTCATCGAGCCCGCGGGAATCGTCCAGCCGTCCACCTCGATATCGGCGAGCATGCGCCGCCCCTGGATCCACGCGGGGGGATAGAGGCGGATCGACTCGGCGATCACCGCCCGGGTCCGCGGAAGCCGGGCGAGGTCGTCCATGGTGGGGGCGCGCCCTCCGAGCACCGCGTCGAGCTCCTCGTGCAGCCATTCGGCCACCTCGGGATTGCGGGCGAGCAGCATCCACGTCCAGGTGAGCGTCATGGCGGTCGTCTCATGTCCGGCGAGGATGAGCGTCATCGCCTCGTCGCGCACCTGCGCGTCGGTGAAGCCCGAGCCATCTTCCTCGGCGGCGATGAGCATGCTCAGCATGTCGCCGGTGTCGCCGATCTCGCGGTGCTGGGCGATCACGCCCTCGACGATCTGGTCGATGCGCGCGAAGGACTCCAGCGCCCGCCTGCGTCCGGGCGTCGGTATGCGCAGCACCCCCGGTCCCAGCATCACGAAGCGTCCGACTCCCTGGAGCAGCCCCGCGAGCGCCTCGCCGATCTCATCGGCGCTCGCGGCAAGGTCGGCGCCGAAGAGCGTGCGGCCCACGATGGTGAGCGTGAGCGCGGACATGTCGGCCTGCATGTCGAGCGGACGCCCGTCCTCCCAGACCGTCTCGTGGGCGAGGCTGAGGTCGACCATGTCGCGCGAGTACGCCGCGATGCGGTCGCGATGGAAGGCCGGCTGCACGAGGCGACGATGGCGGAGGTGGACCTTTCCTTCGCTGGTGAGCAGTCCGTTGCCGAGCACGGCCTTGGTGCCCTGGAGCCCGCGTCCCTTCATCGTGTCGCGCCCATGCCCGATGAACACGTCGACGATCGCGTCCGGGGATGACAGCACGTAGGTGTGCTCCCCGAGGAGGCGCATGTGCGCGATGGTGGGGAACTCCCTCTCGGTATCCACCATGAACGCCGGCCCGTCACGACCGCCGATAAACCGGCGCAGGACCGCGGCTCGCGACGGCCCGGGAGGCCGGGCCACGTCCCGACGCCGGTCCCGGGGAATGGTGACGTCGCTGTGGGCGACCCGGGCCTGGGCCTCGCGAGCAGTGGCGCGCAGGTCAAGAGGCTGGGACGCGGCGGTGGTCACCCCTCCAGTGTGCAGGGAGCGCGAAGGTCCCGACTGGCCGGTGCTGACCTACTGGGGAATTCTTCGGTCCTCGACGAGATGAGGTACGAGATCCCCCTGCAGATTGGGTCCGAGCAGATCCACCATCAAGGGGGTCGTGGCATCGCGGAGATGGTCGACCTCCAGCCACAGGAGGAAGGGCTGGAAGCGCGGGACGAAGTACAGCGTGTGCCCGGCCAGGTCGTAGGCGGTGATCCAGCGGGTGGGGAAGACATCTCCGGAGGGGTACGGCGCTCCGCTGGGCAGCGCGACGGCATGGGCGACCTGTGCGATCTCGGCGAGAGCTTCCCGCATGTCGGACGGCCGGGGCAGGTAGTGCAGGAAGTAGGCCGCGCGCACGAAACGATCGCGGGTCGTGACATTGCCCGGCACCGGCAGCTCGCCACCGAAAGGCGCGTAGCGCTCCAAATTCAACCACTGCTCGTCGAGGCCGGGCGCATTCGACATCACGTGCGTGCGCGCACCTCGATGGACGATGAGGCGCCCATCGAGGCCTTCGATCACTGCTGAGTCGCCCGAGGCATCCTCAAGAGCGAAGCTCGCGTTGGCGAAGGGGATCGGCACCTCGTCGGCCCCGTCGTCGCGCAGCTGCACGCCCTCGAGGGCCTCGATGACCTCGGCGACCGATCCGCAGGTTGCGAGCATCCATCGCACTGCTTGTTGCGCGGGCAGGCGCGGGCGGTCATCCGGTTCTGGATAGCGGCCCTTGCGGAAGATGTGCAGGTGGGCAGCGAGGCCCGCATCATTGATGCCGTCGACCCAGGCGATGTGCTCCCGGATGCAGGCGCTGCCGTGGCGGGCGATCCAGGCTGCCTCGCCGGGGCTGCCGCGGTACTCCAGCCCGGCGGGAAACCACCACAGCGTGGGCTGGGTGGGCACGAGGAAGTCGAAGGTTCGCGTCGACACCGGCCCGACCCCCGTGTCGGCCCAGAGGATGCGCGTACACATGGTCCGGAGCATAGGCGCTCATGCCAGGATGATCGGGTGGCAGTGGAGCCGTTGGTGACGCTCGTCGACATCGAGTCGGCGGCAGAGAGACTGCACGGTGTCGTGCGCGAGCTGCCCGTGCACCCCGCACGCTGGCTCTCGGACATGGTCGGCGGCCCGGTGTCCCTCGCCACGGAGAATCTGCAGCGGGCCGGTTCCTTCAAGATCCGCGGCGCCTACAACCGCCTCTCGCGGCTGAGCCCCGAGGAGCGCGCGGCTGGCGTCGTGGCGGCGTCCGCAGGCAATCATGCGCAGGGCGTCGCCCTCGCGGCCGGGATGCTCGGCATCCACGCCACCATCTACATGCCACGCTCGGCTTCGATGCCCAAGGTGCAAGCGACGCGCGACTACGGCGCCGAGGTGCGCTTCCATGGAGCGACGCTCGATGAGGCCATCGCCGAGGCGAAGGACTTCGCCCAGGCCAGCGGAGCTCTCTTCATCTCGCCGTTCGACCACGTCGACATCGTGGCCGGCCAGGGCACCCTCGGCCTGGACATCCTGCAGCAGTGCCCCGACGTCGCGACCGTCGTCGTGTGCACGGGCGGTGGCGGGCTTCTTGCCGGAGTGGCGCTCGCGATCAAGTCGCAGCGTCCCGACGTGCGCGTCATCGGGGCGCAGGCGGCAGGCGCCGCGGCGTACCCGCCCTCCCTGGTGGCCGGGCACCCGGTCGCCCTGTCCAGCATGCGGACCATGGCCGACGGGATCGCGGTGGGACGGCCCGGTGACGTGCCCTTCGCCCTCATCCAGCGCTACGTCGACGACATCCGCGTCGTCTCGGAGGACTCCCTGGCGCGAGCCCAGCTCAAGCTCCTCGAGCGCTCCAAGCTCGTCGTGGAGCCCGGAGGTGCCGCCGCGGTCGCCGCGATCATGGACGATCCCGGCTCCTTCCAGGCACCCGTCGTCGCCACGCTCTCCGGGGGGAACGTCGATCCGCTCGTCATGATGCGCGTCATCCGGCACGGCCTCACGGCCGGCGGTCGCTTCACGCAGGTGACGGTGCATATGCCCGATCGCCCCGGATCCCTCGCCGGGCTCCTCGAGAGGATCGCCTCCCTCGACGCCAACGTCGTCGACGTCTCCCATCTGCGCACCAACCCGCGACTGGCGGTCGACGAGGTGGAGATCACCATCGACATGGAGACGCGGGGCTCCGAGCATCGCGATCAGCTGCTCACGCGACTGCGGGACGACGGCTACCGGATCGTGTCGGCGCAGTAGCGCCGTGTAGCGTTCACTCCCGTGTCCGACATCATCGTCGCCAACGGGCTGGTGAAGAAGTTCGGGGAAGTCGTGGCCCTCGACGGCCTCGACCTGCGCGTCCCGGAGGGGACGGTCTACGGCCTGCTCGGCCCCAACGGCGCCGGCAAGACTACCGCCGTGCGCATCCTCACCACCCTCCTCAAGCCCGATGCCGGGTCCGCCAGCGTCGCCGGCTTCGACGTGGTGAAGAAGCCCAACGCCGTACGCCGCGTCATCGGGCTCACCGGCCAGTACGCCGCGGTGGACGAGTACCTCACCGGCCGCGAGAACCTGCGGATGTTCGGCGACCTCTACCACCTCGATCCGCGCTACGTGAAGGAGCGCAGCGGGGAGCTGCTCGAGCGCTTCGACCTCGCCGACGCGGCCGACCGCTCGCTGCGCACCTACTCGGGAGGCATGCGCCGTCGGCTGGATCTCGCGGCCAGCCTCATCGCCAAGCCAAAGGTGCTCTTCCTCGACGAGCCGACGACCGGGCTCGATCCCCGCTCGCGCATCGGCCTGTGGGAGGTCATCACCGACCTCGTCGCCGACGGCACGACCGTCTTGCTCACGACCCAGTACCTCGAGGAGGCCGATCAGCTCGCCGAGGAGATCGTGGTCATCGACCATGGTCACGTCATCGCGAAGGGCACCTCCGACTCCCTCAAGGACCAGGTCGGCGGGGATCGCCTCGAGGTCGTGGTGGTATCGGCGGCGGACCTCCCGGTCGCCGCGGATGCCCTGCGCCCCCTGGCAACGGGCGAGGTGAGCGTCGACGCGGAGGAGCAGCGCGTCGTCGCTCCCGTCGCCGGTGGCTCGGCGGTCCTCATCGAGGCCGTCCGCGCGCTGGACTCCGCCGGGGTGGAGATTGCCGATGTCGTGCTGCGGCGCCCGACCCTCGACGATGTCTTCCTCACTCTCACCGGCCATGTCGCGGAGGAGACCCCATGAGCACCGCCACCGTTCCCGTGCGACGACGTCCCCTCATCGGCTGGGGGCTGCACGACGGCCTCGTCGTCGCGCGGCGCAATCTCATCCAGACGATCCGTGTGCCGGAGCTCCTGTTCTTCTCGATCGTGCAGCCGGTCATCTTCGTTCTGCTCTTCGCCTTCGTCTTCGGCGGCGCCATCCCGATCCCCGGGGCCGATCCCTCCACGGCCCCGGATGCGAGCGTCTACCGCCAATACCTCATGCCCGGCATCTTCGGCCAGACCGTGGCGTTCGCCTCCGCGGCTTCGACCGTGGGCCTGGCCGAGGACATGAGCCGCGGCATCATCGACCGATTCCGGTCGCTGCCCATGGCCGCGGGCGGCGTCCTCCTGGGCCGCACCTTCGCCGATGCGGCGCGCCAGGTGCTCGTGCTCGTCGTCCTCAGCGTTACCGGCCTGCTCATCGGCTGGCGTATCAACAACGGCCTCGTCGACGCCGTCTACGCCTACCTGCTCCTGCTCCTCTTCGCCTACACCGTCTCGTGGGTGGGGTCGTGGATCGGGCTCTACATGCCCAACCCGGAGACCGCGCAGACGGCCGGGCTGGTCTGGCTCTTCCCGCTCACGTTCCTGTCGAATGCCTTCGTGCCGATCAGTGCCATGCCCGCGTGGCTACAGCCCATCGCGCAGTGGAACCCGATCTCGTCCCTCGTGCTGGCAACTCGCCAGCTCTTCGGCAATCCGACGGGCATCATCGGCGACGCGTGGCCGCAGCAGAACCCCATTGCCTACACGATCTTGTCGTGCATGGTGCTCATCGCGATCTTCGCGCCGCTGGCGGTGCGTCGCTACCGCCGCACCACGGGCCGCTAGCCCGGTGCAGAGCTCGCGTCGCGGTAGTCAGCTCCCGTAGGCGGCGACGGAGAGGATCTCCACGGTCATCGGCTTGCCATTGGCCAGGGTGTAGGTGGTTGTCTCTCCGGCGTGCTTCCCCATGACCGCCATGCCGAGCGGTGAGGTGGGGGAGTAGACCTCGACGGACGCGTGCGCGGCCTCCTCGCGCGAGCCCAACAGGAAGGTCTCCTCCTCGTCGAATTCGACGAAGCGCACTGTCACCACCTTGCCGTGGGAGACCTCGTCTTCGTGCGCGTCGGGCGCACCGATCTGGGCGTTCTCGAGCAGATGCTTGAGGACGCGGATGCGGGCTTCGTTCTTGCCCTGCTCCTCCTTGGCGGCGTGATAGCCGCCGTTCTCCTTGAGGTCGCCTTCCTCGCGTGCAGCCTCGATGCGCTTGGTGATCTCGGTGCGCAGCGGGCCCGAGCGCTGCGCAAGCTCCTCCTGGAGCTTGTCGTAGCCCTCTTGCGTCAGCCAGGTGACCTCGGTACTCATCGCAGAAGGGTAACCCAGCTCAGCCGGTGGGGCTCCAGGGCTGCTCGGGGGGCACGACGCCCGGCGGGAACTGCGGCGGAGGCACGCGACGCGGCGGCTGCCCCGCCTCGCAGCCGAGGAGCTCGACGACGAATGCCGGGGCCAGGGTGCGCAGCGCGTAGGTCTGCTGCACGTACGTCGTGCCGCGGGGCAGGGCCACGATCGCGTAGCCCACGTCCGCGCGCGTCTCGTCCTGGGCGCGCAGTGCGCAGTAGACGTCCGCTTCTGCGGAGCGGCGTACCTCGAAGGTGATGTCGACGTGATCGCGGCTCACGACGTTCCAGGCGAGCAGCTTGGGCTGCAGGTTGGGGGCGAGCAGGTTGTAGGCGACGAAGGCGAGGGCGCCCACGAAGGCGACGGCCAGGATCGCCGCGATGACGAGCCCCCAGGGCTTGCGGTCCAGCCCGTAGCGGGCGCGCAGGTGGGGTGGCAGGTCGCGGGCGCGCACTGCGCTGGGCACCGGAGCCTCCTGTGGTCGAATTCCTGGCCTCTTGCGAGACTACTGCGTGTGACCCCGACCCTCCGCCTCATGGCCGTTCACGCGCATCCCGACGACGAGTCCAGCAAGGGCGCGGCGACGACGGCCCACTACGTCCACGAGGGCGTCGATGTCATGGTCGTCACCTGCACGGGCGGTGAGCGGGGAGACATCCTCAACGAGGCCGCGCGTCCCGATGTCGAGGAGCACGGCCTCGCAGAGGTACGCCGTCGCGAGATGGCGGAGGCCGCGCGCATCCTCGGCGTGCGGCACGCCTGGCTCGGCTTCGAGGACTCCGGCTACCCGGAGGGGGATCCACGACCCCCACTGCCGGAGGGCTGCTTCGCCCAGGTGCCGCTCGAGGTGGCCGCGGCGCCCCTGGTGGCCCTGGTGCGCGAATTCCGTCCGCATGTCATGACGACGTACGACGAGAACGGCGGCTACCCGCACCCTGACCACATCCGCTGCCATGAGGTCGCGATGGAGGCCTTCCTCAAGGCCGCCGACGCCGACGCCTACCCGGGCCTGGGCACGCCGTGGCAGCCCGCGAAGCTCTACTACAACATGTCGTTCACGCGCGATCGCGTCACGACCTTCCACGAGGCGCTCATCGCGGCGGGCATGGAGTCGCCCTACGCCGACTGGCTAGAGGACTGGGACGAGGGCGAGGAAGACCGCGTGACGACGCGCATCCGGGTGGATGACTTCTTCCCCGCGCGGGACGAGGCCCTCAAGGCCCATCGCACGCAGGTGGACCCCGAGGGGATGTGGTTCGCTGTGCCGATCGACATGCAGCGCGACCTGTGGCCCACGGAGGACTTTCACCTCGCCATCTCCCATGTGCCGACGGAGCTGCCGGAGTCGGATCTCTTCGCCGGACTGAGGGGGGCATCATGGGAGTCATGAGCGGTGTCCTGGCACTCGTGACGACCGCGATCATCCGGGTCGACGGGACGCCCTCGCCGAGTCCGAGCCCCGTCGAGCCGCCGATCGACCCGGCTCGCGTCACGCCCGGGATCCTGGGCCTGCTCTCGATGCTCTTCCTGGTCATCGCGGTGGTGCTGCTCTACCGATCGATGCGCAAGCAGATGGCCAAGGTCGATCCGGGGCTCCCCATGGGCCCGGGCGACGAGGAGCGCGCCGAGGACGCACGGCTCACCGCGGAGGCGGAGAAGCGCGGAGAGGACGAGCCGCCGCGCTGATGGACGGGTCTCGCGCGCGCGTGGCGTGGCTGACGCTGCTGGCCGTCGTGGCGTCAGGAGTCTGCGTCGCCCTCGGCCTGTGGCAGGGGCAGCGCACTCAGGACATCCTCGAGGCCGAGCGCGCCGCTGTGAGCGCGCCCATCCCCGTGTCCGAGGCCATGACGGCGGACGGCTATCCCGGCGAGTCCATCGGCCGGCCGGTCACGGCGGACGGCACCTACGACCTGGGCGCGCAGGTGCTGGTGTCGCATCGCGAGTGGCAGGGCCGCGACGGTGCGTGGGTCGTGACCCCCTTGCGCACCGGTGGCTCGATCGTTGCCGTGCTGCGCGGATGGGTGCCCGGTGCCGAGTCGCCCGACCTCGCGGGACCGACCGGTCCTGTGCTCGTGTCGGGCGTCCTACAGCCCTTCGAGGAGTTCTACAGCGACGTGCCCGTGCGCCCGGACGGCCAGTTCGTCGCGATCTCGCGTGCCGCAATCGAGCAGGCGTGGCAGGGCCCGGTGCTCCCCCTGGTCGTCGTGCTCAAGAGCGAGGAGCCCGCGAGCTCGCCGGCGCCGCAGCCCGTGCCGCCCACCGTGCAGACCTCCGGTGTCCCCTTCCCCCTGCAGAACGCCGCCTACACGATCCAGTGGTTCGTCTTCGCGATCTTCGTCTGGGTGATGTGGTGGATGTGGCTGCGTCGCCCGAGTGCGCCTCAGCAGACAGCCGATAGGTTGGAGTCATGAAGGGTCTCTCCGGCGCGCTGATGCGCTATCGCATCATGGCCTGGGTCACCGGCGTCCTGCTTGCCTTCATGACCGTCGTGGGCCTGCCGATGAAGTATGTCTTCGGGCTCACGGGCGACGGCATCATCGGCGCGCTCTACTCGGTCGGCTGGGTTGCCCACGGCTGGCTCTACCTGCTCTACGTCGCCGCCGGCCTCGATATCTGCTTCCGCATGCGCTTCAGCGTCGCACGCACGGTCGGGGTCCTCCTCGCGGGCACCATCCCCTTTGCGTCCTTCTTTGCCGACCACTATGTCGCGAAGTCGGTGCACGCGCGCATGGCTGAGGAGCCGGCGCCGGCGTAGCGGTTAGGCGTGCGGGACGTCCTCCATCTGCGCGCGGGGATTGCGATCGGGGCGCGTGGCGAGATAAGACCCGAGCAGCACGAGCGGGAATCCGAGGACGAGGCCGAGTGTGATGGGCTCGGACAGCACGATGACGCCGAGTGTCACGGCCACCGCCGGGTTGAGGAATGTGATGACGGTCATGCGTGACGGTCCGACCTCGTTGACCAGCGCGAAGAAGATGACGAAGGCGATGGCCGTGCAGAGGATCCCCAGGATGACGATGGACCACCAGGCCGCGGCCGGGACGGGTCCCGTCGGGCGCTGCAGCCAGGCGACGGGCGCGTAGAGCAGGGCATTGAAGGCGAGGGCCACGGAGATGACGGCGATACCGGGAGCGTCTGACAACTTCGTGGAGATGATGATGGGCCCCAGGGCGTAGCCGAGGACGGTGGCGGCGGCGGCGCCGACGGCCCAGAGGTGATCGCTCGGGATGTCGAGGCCGACGAGGACGGCCACGCCGGTGATGCCGACGAGCAGCCCGGCGATGCGCACGGCACCGAGGCGCCGGTCCAGTCCGAGCGCGCGCGCGAGGATCGCCGCGACGATCGGGACCGCGGCGATGAGCAGGGCGGTCGTGGAACTGCTGAGCTGCTTCTCCGCATAGCCAAGGGTGAGGAAGGGCCCCGTGATCTCGACGATCCCGAAGAGCAGGATCCAGGGGAGGAAGCGACGGATGCCGCGCAGCTGCCCGCGCGCGATCGCCAGGGGCAGCAGGAGGAGGGCGGCCAGCGCGACACGCAAGGCGAGGATGACGGAGGGCTCGACGCTCTGCACGGCCACGCGGATGAAGAGGTACGGCGTTCCCCAGATGATCGCGAGCGCGATGAAGAGAACGAGGCCGCGACGTGACATGCGGCTAGAACGTCGGGGTCGGCGCGTTGACGGTGCCGAGAATGACGAGCACGAGGACGAGCAGTCCGATCCCGAGCCCGACATATCCGGTGACGAGCCCGGTGATGGCCATGCCCCGGCCCGGGGACCCCTCGCGGTTGATGGTGCTGAGCGAGACGTGTCCGAAGACGATGCCGAGAATGGGCAGGACCGGGAAGAACCACAGGCACGCGACGAGTACGAGCCCGCAGATGCCCACGACCATCGAGGCGATGGCAAGCCCGGGGGCCTTGTCGGGCGGGGGAAGCGCGGTCACGGCGGCACGCTATCTCAGTCGGGCATGCGCCATTCGACCGTGCGCCCGCACTCGCGGAGGCCGCGTGCCCGGTAGTTCGGCAGGGCCGCGGGCCCATCGAGGTCGCAGGTGTGCACCCACACCCGCGAGGTGCCGGGTATCGACCACGCGCACTCGATGGTGCGCGCGAGCCACCAGCCGCCCAGCCCCCGGCCTATTGCTGCGGGCAGCAGGCCGAAGTAGGCGATCTCGACGTCGGTGCCCTGCTGCTCGAGCTCGGCGTACCCCGCCTCCTCGCCGTCGCGACGGCACACGAGCAGGCGGTGCTCGGGGCGGTCCACCCAGGCTCGCCACTGCTCGGGTGTCCACCCGAGCCGGTCAACCCACTGCCAGTCCGCGCCGACCCGCCGGTAGAAGGACTCGGAGAGGTCGGGCCTGGGCTCCTCGATGACCTCCCAGGACGCGCCGGGGGGCGCCGGGGCGTCCACGAGTGCGCGCGGATCGTCCATCTCCAGTGAGATGACGGTCACGGCGACGGCGCCCTCGGCGGGGCCCGGGAGCAGGCGCATGGCGGGAGCCTGCCACATGCCGGTAGGCGACCCTGTTAGATGTGCCCGTGGGCGACAGCTGGCTGGTGGATCTCTCGCGGCTGCAGTTCGCCACGACGACGCTCTATCACTATCTCTTCGTGCCGCTCACCCTCGGCATCGCGCCGTACGTCGCCCTGCTGGAGACGCTCTACTGGCGCACCGGCAAGGAGATCTACCGCAAGCTCGTGCGCTTCTTCGGGTCGCTCCTCATCATCAACTTCGCGATGGGCATCGTCACCGGCATCGTGCAGGAGTTCCAGTTCGGGATGAACTGGTCGGTCTTCAGTCGCTTCGTGGGCGATATCTTCGGCGCCCCCCTGGCGATGGAGGGGCTGCTCGCCTTCTTCCTCGAGTCGACCTTCCTCGGCCTGTGGCTCTTCGGCCGCGACCGGCTGCCGCGCGGTGTGCACGTGGCCTGCATCTGGCTCTTCACGATCGGCACCTGGGCATCGGCGTACTTCATCATCGTCGCCAACTCCTGGATGCAGCACCCGGTCGGCTACGTCCTCGACCCCACGACCGGCCAGCCGGTCCTCGACGACCTGGGTGCGGTCCTCTTCCAACCCTTCGCCCTGCTCGCCTACCTCCACACGGTGCTCGGCGGCCTCGTCGCCGCGTCGGTCTTCGTCTTCGCGGTCGCGGCGTACCACCTCAAGCGACGTCAGTTCCTCCCCGAGATGCGTTGGGCCTGGAAGTCCGCGATCGCCATGGGCCTCATCGCGGCGATGGGCCAGCTCGTTGTCGGCGACATCCTCGGCGTGGCGGTCACCCAGGTGCAGCCGATGAAGATCGCCGCGGGGGAGGCGCTGTGGGAGACGGCCGGCCCGTGCGCCGGGCTGGCGATCATCGCGATCCCCGATCAGCAGGCACGCGACAACATCTGGGAGTGGGACATCCCGTGCCTGCTCTCCATCGTCGCCACCAACTCCCTCGACGGCGTCGTGCAGGGGGCCAATCCCCTGCAGCAGCAGTACGAGGACCAGTTCGGCCCCGGCGACTACACCCCCAACGTGTGGGTCGCCTTCTACTCGTTCCGGCTCATGATGGGCTTCGGGCTCATCGGCGCCGCCTGGATGCTCGTCGCCTGGTGGCGCACCCGCAAGGGGCGCCTCCCGGAGGGCCGCATCTTCTGGGCGATCTCCATCTGGATGGTGTTCACGCCGTGGCTCGGCAACATGTTCGGCTGGATCTTCACCGAGAATGGTCGCCAGCCCTGGGTCGTCTACAACATGCTCACCACCGAGGACGCGGTGTCGCAGATCTCGCCCTCCTTCCTCTACCTGAGCCTGCCGATCTTCTTCCTGCTGTACGGCGCATTCGCGATCGTGGAGTTCATCCTCATGCGCCGTTACGTCATCGCGGGGCCGCCCGGCGATGACGAGCCCATGGCGGGCGAGCCTGCCGACCTGCCGAAGCAGGTGGCGCTGTGAGCCTCCCGGAGGTGTGGTTCGTCATCATCGCCTTCCTCTGGACGGGCTTCTTCTTCCTCGAGGGCTTCGACTTCGGCGTCGGCATGCTGGCGCGCACCCTGGGCAAGGACGAGTCCGAGCGCGCCCAGATGCTCCGGGCGATCGGCCCGGTGTGGGACGCCGACGAGGTCTGGCTCGTCACCGGGGGCATTGCGATCTTCGCCGCCTTCCCTGCCTGGTACGCCGCTCTCTTCCCGGCGGCGTACGTCCCCCTGCTGCTCGTCATCGTGGCGATCATCGTGCGTGCGGTCGCGATTGAGTACCGGTCCAAGCGGCCCGGCCCTCGGTGGCGGTCGCGCTGGGACACCGCCGTGGCAGTAGCCTCCCTGCTGCTCGCCCTGCTCTTCGGTGTCTTCTGGGCCGGCATCGTGCACGGAATTCCGCTCGATGCCGACGGGCAGTTCGTCGGGGACAGCCTCTGGTCGTTCATCAATCCCTACTCCTTGCTCGGGGGGCTCACCCTGCTGAGCTTCGCCCTCGCCCATGGCGCCACCTTCCTCGCCCTGAAGACGACGGGCGCCATCCGCACGCGCAATGAGGGCTGGGCCCGGCGCTTCGACGTGGTCGCGGGGGCCCTCATGACGGCCTTCGCGCTGTGGACCTACTGGGAGTACTCCCGCGGGGACGTTGCCGCCCTCATCGTCGGCCTCGTGGCGGTCCTCGCCATGCTCGTGGCGCTCATCGCCAACGCGCGCGTCAGGCCACTCATCGCCTTCTGGGCCCACGGGGTGGCGATCGGGGCCTTCGTGGCCCAGATGTTCGTGGCGCTCTACCCCAATGTCCTGCCGAGCACGGTCGACCCGGCCGACAGCCTCACCATCGCCGGCTCAGCGGCGAGCCAGTACTCCCTCACGGTGATCACCGTGGTGGCGGCGATCGCGCTGCCCGTGGTCATCGCCTACCAGGCGTGGTCCTTCTGGGTGTTCCGCAAGCGCGTGACCGCCGACGACGTCGAGTACGGCTAGGCCGCGAGCTCCCGCAGGCCGGCAAGGAGGCGGTCGACGTCGTCGTCGTCGCTGTAGGGAGCGAGCCCCACCCGCACGCCACCGGCGTCGCCGAGCCCGAGATGGCGCGAGACCTCGAGTGCGTAGAAGTTGCCGGACGGTGCGTTGACGCCCCGCTCGGCGAGCAGACGACTCACCTCTGCGGAGTCGACGCCCTCGATGACGAAGGTCTCGGTCGGCGTGCGGTGCTTGGCATTGCTGAAGAGGCGGATGCCGGGGATCGATTCGAGGCCTGCGCGCACGCGCGCGTGCAGCCCGTCTTCGTAGTCCTCGAGCGCGGCCATCGAGGCGAGGACGCGCTCTCGGCGGCTGCCGGAGGCCGGGACCATGTCGGCGAGGAAGTCGACGGCCGCGGTCACGCCCGCGAGCAGCTCATAGGGCAGCGTGCCGAGCTCGAAGCGCTCCGGCACGGCATTGGTGGCGGGCAGCAGCTTGTCCGGATGGAGCGTCTCGAGGAGAGCGGGGGAGGCGGCGAGGGCGCCCAGGTGGGGGCCGAGGAACTTGTAGGGGGAGCAGGCGTAGAAGTCAGCGCCGATCGATGCCACGTCGACCGGGGCGTGGGCGGTGAGGTGCACGCCGTCGACGTAGAGCAGCGCTCCCGCCTCGTGCACGCCGTCGGCGATGGACCCCAGATCGGGCCGAGTCCCGATGAGGTTGGACGCTCCCGTGAGCGCGACGATGCGGGTGCGGTCGTTGACGTGACGGAGGACATCCTCGACCGCCATCTCGCCGGTGGCGGGGTCGAACTCCGCCCAGCGCACGGTGGCGCCGGCGTTCGTCGCGTGGATGACCCAGGGGCGTACGTCGGCGTCGTGATCGAGTCGCGAGACGACGATCTCGTCACCCTCTCCCCAGCCCGAGGCCAGCGTCCGCGCGATGTCGAAGGTGATCTGCGTCATGCTGCGCCCGAAGACGATGCCACCGGCGTCGGCGCCGAGGAGATCGGCCATGGCCGATCGTGCGCCGGTGACGATGTCATCGGCGCGGCGCTCGGCCGCGGTGCCGCGACCGCGATTGGAGACCGCGGAACGCAGGACCTCCGCCATGGCGGCAGCCACGGGCTCGGGGATCTGGGTGCCGCCGGGGCCGTCGAAGTGCGCCGCGCCCTCGGCGAGTGCGGGGACCTGGCCGCGGATGCGGCGGACGTCGTAGCTCACGGCGACACCCTAGGGTGCCGAGGGCGCCCTAGGGGACGAGGTGCCACTCCTGGCCCGTGGCGGTGTCGCGCACGTCGATGCCCGCCTCGGCGAGGAGGTCGCGGATCAGGTCGCTGGCCGCGAAGTCCTTCGCCTCGCGGGCGCGCTGGCGCAGCTCCAGTGCGATGCCCACGAGCGGCGCGAGGATGTCGCGATCGTCGCGCATGCCGGAGACTGCCACGCCCGCGAGATCGACGAGCATGGCGCGCAGGGCTGCGCGGGCGACGTCGATGTCATCGCCCTGCAGGGTGTCGGCCGACCAGGCGTGGATGGCGTCCTCGAGCTCGAGCGCGGCGGCGAGCGCCCCGTCCGCGTTGCCGGAGGCGAGACAGGAGTCGAAGTCGGAGCGCAGCTGGCCGACCAGGGCGCGCAGCGACGGGCCGCCCGCCGCGGGCTCCGCGACGTCCGCAGCTGGAGCACGCGGCGTAGGTGGCTGCCCGGAGACAGTGCCGCCGTGCAGCGCGGCCTCACCGCGCACAGCGGCCTCGAGGTCGGCGAGAGGGATCGACTGCCCTGCGGGGACGACGGCGGACTGATCGCGATGCCGCAGGGTCAATCCGCCGGCCCCATGGACCGTCGCCATCTTCGCATCCAAGTCGATGACCACCGCGGTGTGCTCGTCCACGCCGAGCACCCCCACGTCGGAAGGCAGGTCGGCCTCGAGGCCTACGAGTCGCTCCTCACCGAGGTAGCAGTAGCGCGTGTCGTGTCGCCCGCCCTCGCGATTGTCGTAGTGGGGGATGACCGCCGCGGAGATGCCGGTGAGCGCACCGAGCAGGTCGAGCCCTTCCTCCCAGTAGGGATCGAGCCCGACTTTGTAGATCTCGTAGACCGGCACGGCGTACCGCCCGACGGTCGCGGCCGCCGCACTGCCCATGACGAGCGTGCCCCCGCGTCCGACGAGATCGCGCAGGGAGCCCGGCATGCTCGTACCGGTCCACTGGCGCAGTGCGTAGGAGGGGCTGCCAGGCCCCGAGAAGGCCCACGCGCTGCGTCCGATAAGGGCGAGTGCGCGCTCGCGGTCGGCCACCGGGTCCTCGCGCCGGCGCCATCGCGCCACCTCGAGGGATCGCCCGACGGAGTCCGTGAAGTACTCGCCGATCTTCTCGGTGAGGTCATCGGCGTTCACCTGGAAGCCGAAGGGGGTGTCGAGCATGACCGCCGGCCCCGCGCCGGCCGAGGCCAGCGTCTCCCGGTGGAACTTCACCATCGTGGGGGAGGTCTCCCCCGAACCGATGATGACAAGACGAGCGGCCACGCCCCTAGTCTGCTGGACGTCGGGGCGTGGCCGCGCGCGCGGTCGTCGTTATGCCTGGGCCGGGCCCTCGCCGAAGCGGTTGGGGCCGGGCGTGCTGGGCATGATCCAGAAGATGAGGAGGATGATCGGACCGATCGCGCAGCACGACAGGAACCACAGCAGGAGCCACCAGCCGGAGCGGTCAGTGTCGTGCAGGCGCCGCGCCGCCACGGCGATGGTGGGCAGCAGGATGGCGAGTGTCCAGACGACGGTCAGGACCAGGCCCAGGGTGGCAAGGCCGGTGGGGGCAGGCATGACCATGGAGGCGTCGCCCATCTGGCTGGACATCGCGTTCACCCAGTTCGTGTACCAAGGAATGGCGGGCACGAAGAGGATGAAGCTCACGATTCCCGTGAAGAGGTACCACCACCAGAACTCCGAGCGGCTCGCCCGCCCCTGGAAGGTCGCGTAGTTGCTGAACACGTGCTTGATGGACTGACCGAACGACATCGCATCTCCTCGCGCGGGGCACCTCCGCGGCGCCCGTCTGGGGGGAGGCTATCGGGCCGGAGCGGGTAGGCGACGGGGATTTCGCACCCGACACTCCGATAGCGTCCCGGGCGTGGACATCGCCTCGGCCGCCGCGTGCGCGGATGAGCGCATGGCGGAGACCGTCGCCGGGGGCGTCCCGTCCGTCGCCTACGGAATCCTCCTGGGCGGGAGCCTCGTCCACACCGGCTCCGCGGCGGCCGACGGCTACCGGCTGCCGACGTCGACGAGTCCCTTCCGCATCGCTTCGATGACGAAGAGCTTCACCGCGTCGACCGTGCTCGCGCTGCGCGACCGTGGTGCGCTCGACCTCGACGACCCGATCACGCGCTGGCTGCCCTGGGCCGACTCCGTGGGATTGCCCTCCGGCTCTCCCGTCCTCCGCATCCGGCACCTGCTCACGATGACGGCCGGCTTCCCCACCGACGACCCATGGGGAGACCGGCAGGAGTCGCTGCCGCTCGATGACTTCGACCGCCTGGTTGCCGGTGGCCTGTCCTTCTGCCGCCCGCCCGGCATGGACTTCGAGTACTCCAACCTCGGCTACGCGCTCCTCGGCCGCGTCATCGCCCGCGTCGCCGGCGAGGACTACCGCGACGTGGTGCGGTCGCTGCTGCTCGAGCCGCTCGGCATGACGTCGACGACGTACGACGTGGATCGGGCCGAGGGCCGCATGGAGGGCTACCGCGTCCTCGAGGCCGGACTCGTCGAGCAGCCGGAGACGCCCTCGGGCGCGTTCAGCCCGATGGGCGGACTGTGGAGCACGGTCGAGGACCTGGCGCGCTGGGTGGCCTTCCATGAGGCGGCCTGGGCTGACGATCCCGACGCCGGGCCGCTCGACCGGTGGTCGCGACGGGAGATGCAGCGGCCGCACATCCTCGCGCGCGTCGACGAGGGCGGCGCCCACTCCTACGGAATGGGCCTCTACGTCACCGACGATCCCGTGCGCGGGCGCTTTGTCCATCACAGCGGCGGCTACCCGGGATTCGGCTCGCATATGCGATGGCATCCCGACACGCGCTGGGCGATCGTGGGGCTCGCCAATCGCACGTACGCGCCCATGGGCAAGGTGTGCGCCGAGATCCTCCAGGCCATCGTCGAGGATGACGCGCCTGCCGCGATGCGCGAGCGCGAGCGCGCGCGCCTGTGGCCCGCGACCCGGCAGGCGATGGAGGTGGCCGAGTCGCTGCTCTTGCAGTGGGACGACGCGCTGGTGGATCGCGCGGGTGCGATGAATCTCGACCTGGACCAGCCGCGCGATGAGCGGCAGCGGCACTGGCAGCGCCTCACTGAGGATTGCGGCCCGTTCACCCGCGTCGCCGACTCGGTGGAGACCCGCAGCCCCGCGCATGCGCGCTGGCGGATGAGGGGCGAGCGTGGCGACGTCTGGCTTGAGGTGCTCCTAACCCCCGAGCGCGAGCCGCGCATCCAGACGCTCCTGGCCAGCGCGGCCACCAACTAGCTGCCGGCGATCTCCGCGCGGAAGGGGCTCGCGGGATAGGTGCCGAGCACGCGCAGGTACGCCGTGTAGAACTCCAGCTCCTCCAGGGCCAGCTTGAGCGGCCGGTCCTCGGGATGGCCCTCGACGTCGGCGTAGAACTGCGTCGCATTGAACGAGCCGCCGAGCTGGTAGCTCTCCAGCTTGGTCATGTTGACGCCGTTGGTGGCGAAGCCGCCCATGGCCTTGTAGAGGGCCGCGGGCACATTGCGCACCCGGAAGACGAACGTCGTCACCACGGGGCCATCGCCGGCCGGAGGCACGTGCGGCTCGCGCGCGAGCACGAGGAAGCGGGTGGTGTTGTGGTGCTCGTCCTCGACGTCCTCCGCGAGAATTTCCAGGCCGTAGAGGTTGGCGGCCAGCCGTGGGGCGAGCGCGGCCACGGACGCGTCACCGGCCTCGGCCACCTCCCGAGCGGACCCGGCCGTGTCGTCCGCGACGACAGGGCGCCAGCCGTGCTCGCGCAGGAGCTTGCGGCACTGCCCGAGGGCGTGGGTGTGGCTGCGGACCGTGGTGATGGCATCGAGCGAAGTCCCGGGCAGGGCCATGAGCTGGAAGTGAATGGGCATGAAGTACTCGCCCACGATGTGCAGCCCGGACTCCGGCAGCAGGTGGTGGATATCGGCCACGCGCCCGGCGATGGAGTTCTCCACGGGGATCATGGCCAGATCTGCCTCGCCGTCCTGTACGGCCGCGAAGACGTCCTCGAAGGTCGGGCACGGCAGCGCCTCGACATCGGGATAGGCGTCGCGGCAGGCCGCGTCGGAGTTGGAGCCCGGCTCGCCCTGGTAGGCGATGCGCGCCATAGACCTCCCGCCCGCGGGTGGGGGCACGTAGGCTGCCGAGGACATGGCGGTCAGCGTAGACCGCCGCGCGCACGCTCCCGGAAGGAGTGCCCGTGGACCCGAAGACCATCCTCGACACCCTCGAGATCGCCGTCTACAGCAAGGACCTCGAGGGCCGTTACACCTACGCCAACCAGATGGTCTGCGACCTCTTCGGCGCGTCCCTCGAGGAGATCGTTGGCCAGGACGACTCGGCGTTCTTCGACCTCGAGGAGGCCGATGACCTCAAGGCCAACGATCGCGAGGTCCTCGCAAGCGGCCAGACGGTGGCGCGCGAGGAGCGCGATGTCGTGAAGGAGACCGGCGAGGAGCGCCTCTACTGGACCATCAAGAGCCCGCTGCGCGATGCGAGCGGCGCGATCGTGGGCCTCTGCGGCGTCTCCCTCGACATCACCGGGAGCTAGGCGGCATAGGCCAGACTGGGCCTATGCCCAACCGCCTCGCCGAGTCCACCTCGCCCTACCTGCAGCAGCACGCGGACAACCCGGTCGACTGGCAGGAGTGGGGCCTGGAGGCCTTCGCCGAGGCGCGCGAGCGGGACGTCCCGATCTTCGTGTCCATCGGATATAGCGCCTGCCACTGGTGCCATGTCATGGCCCACGAGTCCTTCGAGGACGAGGCCACCGCGGCCCTCCTCAACGACAGCTTCGTGAGCATCAAGGTCGACCGCGAGGAACGTCCGGACGTCGACGCGGTCTACATGGATGCCACGACGGCCCTTACCGGGCACGGCGGCTGGCCGATGAGCGTCTTCGTCGATCACCAGGGGAGGCCGTTCTACGCCGGCACCTACTTCCCGCCCGAGCCGCGCCACGGCATGCCGTCGTTCCCCCAGCTGCTCGGCGCGATCTCGGAGTCGTGGACCACCCGCCGCGGCGACATCGAGGGCGCCGCGGAGCGCATCACGAGCGCGCTCGCCTCCCGCAAGGGAGCGGACTCGGTCGCCGAGCCGCCGCCGACCGCGGAGGTCCTGGATGCGGCGGCGCGAGCACTGGCCCAGTCGTACGACGAGCGGCGTGGCGGGTTCGGCCGGGCGCCGAAGTTCCCTCCGTCCATGGTGCTGGAGTTCCTGCTCCGGCACGCCGCCCGTACCGGCGATACGGAGTCCCTGCGCATGGTGGAGGGCACCTGCGAAGCCATGGCCCGCGGCGGCATCTACGACCAGATCGGCGGCGGCTTCGCCCGATACTCCGTCGACGATGCGTGGGTGGTGCCGCACTTCGAGAAGATGCTCTACGACAACGCGCTGCTGCTGCGGGTCTACCTGCACTGGTGGCGACTCACCGGCAGCCCTCTCGCGCAGCGAGTCGCGCGCGAGACCGCGGCGTTCCTGCTGGGCGACCTGCGCACTGTCGAGGGCGGCTTCGCGTCGGCCCTCGATGCCGACAGCGAGGGCGTGGAGGGCAAGTACTACGTCTGGACGCCGCAGGAGCTCGTTGAGGTCCTGGGCGAGGACGACGGCCGCTGGGCCGTCGACCTGCTCGACGTGACCGGCACCTTCGAGCACGGGACGTCGACCCTGCAGATGCCGCGCGACCCCGACGACTGGGCGCGGTGGGGGCGCGTGCGCGAGGCCCTCCTCGCGGCCCGCGCCCAGCGCATCCCGCCCGGTCGCGACGACAAGGTCGTCGCCGCCTGGAACGGCCTCGCCATCGCTGCTCTCGCGGAGGCAGGTGCCCTGCTCGACGAGCCTGACTGGGTGGAGGCGGCGCGGGCCGCGGCCGACCTCATCCTGGCCGTCCACCTCGGGGTCGACGACGAGGGCGATCGCCTGGTGCGCACCTCCCGCGATGGCCGACCCGGCACGGGGGACGGCGTACTCGAGGACTATGCCGATGTCGCGGAGGGCTTCCTCGCGCTCTACTCCGTCACGGGCGAGGAGGAGTGGCTCGCCTTCGCGGGCGTGCTGCTCGATGTCGTGCTCGGCCACTTCTCCGACGGATCGGGCGGCTTCTACGACACCGCGGACGATGCGGAGGAGCTCGTCATACGCCCTCGCGACCCCTCGGACAACGCGACCCCGTCGGGGTGGCTCGCGGCGGCGCAGGCCCTCCTCACCTATGCCGCGATCACCGGTGTCGACGAGCACCGGTCCGCCGCGGAGTCGGCGCTCGGGATCGCGACCGCGTTCGCCGAGCGGGCCCCGCGCGCGGTGGGGTGGGGGCTCGCCGCCGCCGAGGCCCTCGTCGACGGCCCGCGCGAGGTCGCCGTCGTCGGTCCCTCCGACGACCCCCGCACGCGCGCCCTGCACCTGCTGAGCCTCATGTCGACGGCTCCGGGGGCGGTCATCGCCGTGGGCCCGCCGGATTCTCCGGTGCCCCTGCTCCGGGACCGCCCGCTGGTGGATGGCTCGCCGGCGGTCTATGTGTGCCGCCACTTCGCGTGCGCGGCACCCGAGACGGCCGCCGACGCCGTGGCCCGGTCCCTCCTCGTCCGAGGCGAGCCCTGCTGAGCGAGTCAGCGGACTTTGATCGCTCGGATGCCCGCGTCGCCCCCACCGGCCTACTAGCCTGTCGGGCGTGGGCCTGAACGACGTGGTGTACGGCGTCTACGAGCGCCGTCTTCGCCGGCAGATCCCCCCTGAGCGGCGCCCCCGGCACGTCGGCGTCATCCTCGACGGCAATCGCCGCTGGGCGACCAGCCAGGGCACCGCCTCCGAGGCGGGCCACCGCGCGGGCGCGGCCAAGATCGTGGAGTTTCTCGGCTGGTGCGAGGAGGCCGACGTCGAGGTTGTCACGCTGTGGCTGCTGTCGACGGACAACCTCACGCGTCCGGAGTCCGAGCTGCGCGCGCTGCAGACGATCATCGAGGACACCGTCACCGGCCTTGCCGAGACGCGTCGCTGGCGCATCCACCCGGTCGGCGCGCTCGACCTGCTGCCCGATCGCACGGCCCGGCTGCTCAAGGAGGCCGCGGAGGCGACGGCCGATGTCGACGGCATGCTCGTCAACGTTGCCGTCGGCTACGGCGGCCGGCGTGAGGTCGTCGACGCAGTGCGCTCGCTGCTGCAGGAGCACGCCACGCAGGGCACTTCGGTGGAGGAGATCGCCCAGATGCTCGACGTCGAGCACATCGCTGAGCATCTCTACACCAAGGGTCAGCCCGATCCCGACCTCGTGATCCGCACGTCGGGGGAGCAGCGCCTCTCGGGATTCCTCCTCTGGCAGAGCGCCCACTCGGAGTTCTACTTTTGCGAGGCCTATTGGCCCAACTTCCGCCACGTCGACTTCCTCCGGGCGATGCGCTCCTACGCCGCCCGGCAGCGCCGCTACGGCTCGTAACTCCCGCCTCAGGTTCACCTTCCGTTCGGCGTGTTGCGGGGCGGTACGCCGTGCGGCGCCCCTAATGTCGCGTCATCGGGTCGGCACCCGGTCGACCCCCTGGAACGCGGTAGTCCGCGCCCCGGGCTCCCGCTGAGGAGACCTGTGGCCGCTGCGCGTACACAAGCCCGCCGTCCCCGCTGCCGCACCTACGTCCTCGACACCAGCGTCCTGCTGTCGGACCCCCACGCCCTGCTGCGCTTCGACGAGCACGAGGTCGTGGTCCCGGTCGTCGTGGTGACCGAGCTGGAGGCCAAGCGCACTCACCCGGAGCTCGGGTACTTCGCGCGCGCGGCCCTCCGGCTCCTCGACGACCTGCGCGTGACCCACGGCAGGCTGGACGAGCCGCTCCCGGTCGGTGCCAGCGGCGGCACCGTGCGCGTGGAGCTCAACCACAGCGATGTCTCCGTGCTGCCGAGCGGCTTCCAGCTCGGCGACAACGACACCCGCATCCTGGCCGTCGCGCGCAACCTGGCGGCCGAGGGGCGCGACGTGGTCCTCGTGAGCAAGGACCTGCCCATGCGCGTCAAGGCGTCGGCCGTGGGCCTCGCAGCGGAGGAGTACCTCGCCGAGCTCGTCATCGAGTCCGGGTGGACCGGCATGGCCGAGCTCGATGTCCCGGCCGACCTCATCGACGCCCTCTACGAGAGCACCGCCGTCGACCTTGACGAGGCGCGCGACCTGCCCTGCCATACGGGCCTGGTCCTCGTCTCCGACCGGGGCAGCGCCCTCGGCCGAGTGACCCCCGACAAGCGTGTCCGCCTTGTGCGTGGAGACCGAGAGGCCTTCGGCCTCCACGGGCGCAGCGCCGAGCAGCGGGTGGCCCTCGACCTCCTCCTCGACCCCGACATCGGCATCGTCTCCCTGGGCGGGCGTGCTGGCACCGGCAAGAGCGCCCTCGCCCTGTGCGCGGGACTCGAGGCCGTCCTCGAGCGGCGCCTCCACCGCAAGGTCGTCGTCTTCCGCCCCCTGTACGCCGTGGGCGGCCAGGACCTGGGCTACCTCCCCGGCACGGAGAACGAGAAGATGTCGCCCTGGGCCCAGGCGGTCTTCGACACCCTGGGGGCGGTCACCACCACCGAGGTGGTCGAGGAGGTCCTCGACCGAGGGATGCTCGAGGTCCTGCCCCTGACCCACATCCGGGGTCGTTCCCTGCACGATGCCTTCGTCATCGTCGACGAGGCCCAGTCCCTCGAGCGCAATGTCCTCCTCACGGTCCTGTCCCGCATCGGCAAGGACTCCCGCGTCGTCCTCACCCACGACGTGGCGCAGCGAGACAACCTGCGGGTGGGCCGCCACGACGGGGTGGTGGCCGTGGTCGAGAAGCTGAAGGGCCACCCGCTCTTCGCCCACGTGACCCTCACCCGGTCGGAGCGCTCGCCGATCGCCGCGCTCGTCACGGAGATGCTCGAAGATCTTCCCCTGTGAGGAAGGTCACCCCAGGTCCCCCGTAGGAGGGTCAACACGCCGGCGAAATGGGCGAAATATCCGATAGTTATCCACAGGTACGTCGTTATCTGGGCGTGACATTGGCCGGGGTCGTGGGGCACGGTAGAGCCCATGCGTCGACTGCTTGCCGTGACCGCCCTGACCGCCGCGGCCCTCCTGGTGCCCACCGCGGTGGTGGCCGTTGCCCCCGTGGCATCGGCGGCTCCCGCGGACGATGCGCCGCCGCCCAATGAGCGCGCTCCCCGCAATCCTGCCCCGCCCAACCTGGGCGACACCCCCTGGACCTCCGAGGCCGGCCAGGACATGCGCGGCTACCGGCTGAGCACCTACACCGGCAAGAACTACGACAAGCGCTTCGAGCAGTTCCGGCTCTGCGTCGTGCAGCGGGAGAGCGGCGGCTACTACGACGTGGCCTCCCCCTACGGCTACCAGGGCGCCTACCAGTTCGGCCAGTCCTGGGCCGGCCCGATCCTCGACCGGATCGAGGCCGAGATGGTCGCCACCTACGGCGAGACGGTGCGGACCGAGCTGCGCCGGCTGGCCAAGCTCTCGATCAGCGACTGGCCCCGCTTCTGGCAGGACGCCGGCTTCTGGGCGATCTTCGACAAGGGCGCCGGAGCGGGCAACTGGGCCGGCGGCACCTGGTCCTGCGATCCGCGCCCCAGTGCCGAGCGCGGCTGGCCCAACCCCAACCAGGTGCACTACAGCCCCCTCGAGCGCAATAAGCCCGGCCGGTCGTCGGCCCCCTCCGCCGCTGCGTCTCCCGCGACTTCCCCCGCGGCCGTCTCCGGGACTCCCGAGAGCAGCCAGCAGCTCGCCCGCGACTACATCCGCAGCAAGTACGGCTGGCGGTACGCCGAGTTCCGTGCCCTCAAGTCCATGTGGTGGCGCGAGAGCAACTGGCGCTACGAGGTGATCAACCACGGCGGCCCCTACTACGGCCTCGGCCAGGTGAACGGCGACTACATCGCGTCCCTGGGCTACTCGATCAACCAGTACATGAGCTCGCCGCTCGTGCAGGTCAAGGTCGGTGCGGCGTACATCAAGGCGCGCTACGGCAGTCCCACGCTGGCCTGGGCCTTCTGGCGGCAGCACAACTGGTACTAGCCCCGCGCCCGGTGCTCGCCGTCGCGCGACCTCACTCGGAGGTCGGTCCCACGGGGATCGTGAGCGCGACGGGGCGCAGCGTGTCCTGGAAGAAGTCGTTGCCCTTGTCGTCGACCACGACGAAGGCCGGGAAGTCGACGACGTCGATCTTCCACACCGCCTCCATGCCCAGCTCGGGGAAGTCGATGACCTCGACCGAGCGGATGTTGTCCTGGGCCAGGATCGCCGCCGGGCCACCGATCGAGCCGAGGTAGAAGCCGCCGTTCTCCTGGCAGGCGTTGGTCACCGCGGGGCTGCGATTGCCCTTGGCCAGCATGACGAGCGAGCCCCCGGCCTTCTGGAACTGGTCGACGTAGGAGTCCATCCGGCCAGCGGTTGTCGGACCGAAGGAGCCTGAGGCATAGCCCTCCGGGGTCTTGGCCGGGCCGGCGTAGTAGACCGCGTGGTCGCGCAGGTATCCGGGCATCGGCTCGCCTCGGTCGAGCATCTCCTTGATCCGCGCATGCGCGATGTCCCGCGCGACGACGAGGGGCCCAGTGAGGGCGACGCGCGTCTTCACGGGAAGCCTCGACAGCTGACGGCGTACCTCGTCCATGGGCTGCGACAGGTCGATGCGCACGACATCGCCCTCGTCATCGTGCGTGACCTCCGGCAGGTACTGCGCGGGATCGCGCTCGAGCTCCTCGAGGAAGGCGCCCTCGGGCGTGATCCTCGCCAGTGCCTGGCGATCCGCGGAGCACGAGACGGCGATGGCGACGGGCACCGAGGCACCGTGCCGCGGCAGCCGGATGACGCGCACGTCGTGGCAGAAGTACTTGCCGCCGAACTGCGCGCCGATGCCGAATCCGCGAGTGAGCTCGAGGACCTCGGCCTCCATCTCGAGGTCGCGGAAGGCGTGGCCGCCCATCGACCCGTGCACGGGAAGGGAGTCGAGGTAGCGGGCGCTGGCGTACTTGGCCACCTTGAGGGCGTACTCGGCGCTCGTGCCCCCCACGACGACAGCGAGGTGGTACGGCGGGCACGCGGCGGTGCCGAGCGAGCGCAGGTTGACGTCGAGGAACTCCCGGAAGCGCGTGGGGTTCAGCAGCGCCTTCGTCTCCTGGTAGAGGAAGCTCTTATTGGCCGACCCGCCGCCCTTGGCGATGTAGAGCAGCTCGTAGGCCGTCTCGTGGCCGGGCTTGGTGTCGGCGTAGATCTCGATCTGCGCGGGCAGGTTGGTGCCCGTGTTGCGCTCCTCCCACATCGACAGCGCAGCGAGCTGGGAGTAGCGGAGGTTCAGCTGCTGGTAGGCGTCGAAGATGCCGCGGCTGATGTGCTCCTCGTCGGGTCCGTGGGTGAGCACGTGCTGGCCGCGCTTGCCCATGACGATGGCGGTGCCGGTGTCCTGGCACATGGGCAGCACGCCCCCGGCGGCGACATTGGCGTTCTTCAGCAGGTCGAGCGCGACGAAGCGATCGTTGGGGCTGGCCTCGGGGTCGTCGAGGATGGCCCGGAGCTGGGCGAGGTGCCCGGGCCGCAGCAGGTGCTGGATATCGCGGATGGCCTCGAAGGTGAGCAGGCGCAGCACCTCGGGGTCGACCTCGAGGAACGTCCGGCCGGCGGACTCGACCGTGCGGATCCCGTCGGCGGTCACCAGCCGGTAGGGCGTGGTGTCGGGGCCGAGCGGGAGAAGGTCGGCGTACTCGAAGTCCGGCACAAGGACAAGCCTAGGCTCGGGTACGGTCGGCGCCGTGACCGCCTGCATCGCTGTCCTGGGAGAGCGCATCGTCGACTTCGTCCCGGGGGAGGACCCCCAGGACTACCGGGCGGTGGCGGGAGGGTCTCCTGCCAACGTCGCCCTCGGGGTGCGCCGCCTCGGCGGTGAGCCGGTCCTGCTCGGCCGCGCGGGGGATGACGGCCTCGCGGCCCTGCTCGACCGCGCGATCACGGACAACGGCCTGTCGACGGCGGCGCTCCTGCGCCGGTCGGGTCCGAGCCTGCTCGCGGTCTGCACGCGCAAGGACGATGGGTCGGTCGACTACTACTTCTACTACCAGGGCTCACCCGACCTCATGTGGTCAGCCGAGGACCTCGCCGAGGCCCTGGGCGCAGCCCGCGCCGCCGGAGCCCGTGCCTGGCACACGGGATCGCTGGTGAGCTGGCTCGGGCCGGGAGTGGACGAGGTCCTGTCGGCGTGGCGGACCGCTCGCGAGGCGGGTGACCTCACCTTGAGCTACGACCCGAATGCGCGCCCCGGCACGGTGCCGCGCGAGGAGATGCGGGCGCGCGTCGAGGAGTTCGTGTCCCTGTCC
>JBPCSL010000106.1:0-11227 GCA_051007175.1 Candidatus Nanopelagicales bacterium | reverse complement strand
AGCGCCTCGGTGTTCCAGGTCATCGCCGTCGACCAGTCCTCCTTCGCGAAGTCCGACACGAAGATGCTGTGGGTGAGCGGGGCACTCCAGCAGGCGCGATGCGGGATCACCGCATCCGGCACAGTCGTCGCCCAGGCGCTATACCGCGAGGTGATGCCGTCGTAAGGCCACACGGACTTGTCGCCGCTCTTGGCGTCGAAGAAGGTGCCCGCGATGAGGGTCACCGGGATATCGTCGAGCACCCCGGCCTGCGCGGCATTCCAGCCGTCCGGGCCCATGAGGAACTTCACGGTGTCCTCGCCGTTGAGACCCTTATCGCCCTCGTCGGCGTACTTCAGCCACATCGTGTTGAAGCTCTCGCAGAAGGCATCGCCCTTGCAGGCCTCCAGGGGGATCTCGCCCGCGTAGTACCTCGTCGGCACACCGCCCTCGATGGGCGAGCCCATCATGGTGAGGGAGCGCACGGTCACCGGCGAGTCGGTGCCCTTGAGCACCTTGATTGCGGCCCGCGCGTACAGCCCGCCGTTGGAATGGCCGACGAAGTCCACATCGGTGACGCCGTACTCGTCGTGCAGGTAGTCGATGAATCGCGCGAGGCGAGCGCCACCCGCGTCGAGATCCCCTGACGACATGATCGTCATGAGCTCCGGGAGCGCCGGCGGGCAGTCCTTGAAGGGGCCGAACGACGTGGGATCGGGCTCCTGCACCTGGCCCCAGTCGAGGTACGCCGGGGCGGTGTAGACCTGCTTGCCCTGGGCGAGGAGGTACTCGCGGAGCGCGGTGTCGGTGTTGCCCGCGGCGAGGAAGCCGTCCTCGTCGGAGCAGGCCTCGGTCGGAGTCGTGAACGGGCTTGTCGCCCCGCCGCCGGACACGATGACCACGGCCCGGTTCTCCTGAGGCGCGGCACTGGAAGACGGCGAGCTCGACGGTGACGCGCTCGTGGGCGCGGGGGCCGCAGACGTCGACGGCGCCGCCGCAGAGGTCGATGAGCCGGAGGTGCCCGATGAGCTGCAGGCAGCGAGGGCGAGGGCGGCGGCCGTGACGGCGATGACGAGGCGCATAGGTGGAGGCTATGCCGTCGACACTCCCAGGGCCGCAAGGACCCACGCGATGACCTCGGCCTCATAGCCCAGGGCCGCATACCGACCGGCCTGGCCGCCATGCGCGCCCTCGCCGAGCTCGACGCGGAAGAGCACGCTCCCGCGATCCGTGACGCCGGGGCGCTGGCCTTCCTTCGGGTCGGAGTGGCGCAGCGCAGCAACCCATTTCGCGGGCTCGTGCACGAGCACCCGTGGATCGTGCACGGCGCCCGTCACGAAGAGCGCCGGGCGGCGTTCGGGATCGGGGAGATTGAGGTAGGGCGTGTAGGACTCCATGTAGGCGCGCTGCTCGGGCACCCGCGGATCTCCCCACTCCTCCCACTCCGTCACCGTGAGCGGGATGTCGGGATCGAGCATGGAGTTGACGCAGTCGACGAAGGGCACCTCGGCCACGATCCCCGCCCATCGCTCGGGCGCGAGGAAGGCGACGGCGCCCTGCAGCAGTCCGCCGGCGGACAGGCCGCGGCTCACGATGCGATCGCCGTCCACAAGTCCGTCGGCGAGAAGGTCCGCCGCCGCGATGAAGTCCGTGAACGTATGGCGCTTGGCGAGCAGGTGACCGTCGATCCACTGCTGCCGCGACACCTCGCCGCCGCCGCGGATATGTGCCTTCGCGTAGACGACCCCGCGGTCGAGGAGCGGCAGGATCGACGGAACGAACCACGGCTCGTCGACGGACTCATAGGACCCTTAGCCTTAGAGCACGCACGGCGCCGAGCCATCCAGGGGCACGCCGCGAAGTCGCGTCACCACCACCGGAACCTGCCAGCCATCGGCGGCCGTGGCCGTCACGACCTCGCTCACGTACGCCGTCGGATCGTGGCCCGGCACATCGCGGCGGTGACGCAGGGTCCGCTCGCCGGTGCGCAGGTCGACATCCCACCAGGCCGTCGGCGTCGTAAAGGACTCCGTCACGATCGTGACGAACGCCGAATCCGCGCGGTCGTTGTGGCCGAGCCGGATGCTGCCGCCGGGCTCATCGGGGCCCAGCTCGAACTGCACGGACCCCTCGCGGTCGAGTACCCGGATGCGACCCTCTCCGTTCGCGCGCGACTCCGTGACGAGGTAGTCGGCGTACGCGAGGACATCATGGATCCGCTCGCCCGGTCGATCAAGCGCCCACCCGTCGCTGCCGACGACGCTGAACTCCGGATGCGCCTCATTGGTGAGGAAGAGCCACCGGTCGCCATCGTGCTCCGCGAAATACTCCACGCCGTGGCGGCGTCCCCGCAGGGAGACCGGTGCCGTCGAGGGATCGCTCGCCGGCACGGCCCACGTCTCAGTGGTGCTGCGCGACATCGCCGTGATGACGATCCACGCGCCGCTGCGCGACCGATGGACCTGCAGCTCGAAGTGCTGGTCCGGCTCCGTGAGCACCACATGCCGCTCACCCGTCTCGATGTCGATGCGCCACACCTCGTGCGGGCGGTTGAGGTCATCGGGGACGGTGTAGAAGAAGGTGCGCTCATCCGCCCATGCGCCCGTGTAGTACGTCTCTGGCACCTCGAGCGGCAGGTCCTTCCCGGAGTCCAGGTCGCGGAAGCGCAGCGCGTAGACCTCGGCACCGGTGAGGTCGACGGAGTAGGCGAGGAGACGATCATCCGGGCTCGGCTCGACGACCCCGGTCGCGGCGTACGGCGACCCGAAGGAGCCGAGGTCCAGGAGGGTCTCCTCCCGGCCATCGCGACTGCGGCGCAATTCGGCCAACTCGCGCCCCGGGCGGGTCACCGTGTAGTAGGCATAGGGACCGTGATCGCGGCTGACCGTGCGTTCAGCATCGGGCGTGCGCGCCCGCAGTTCGGCAAGGATCGGGGCGGTGTCCATCGGGGACATGCGGCGGTCGTAGTCCGCCCGCTCTGCCGCCAGGTGCGCGGTCATCTCGGTCGAGGGATGCCGCATCCACGCGTACGGATCGGCCTGGTTGTCGCGACGGGCGGGCTGCATGGCCCGACACTAGAGGAGGCCCCGTGATCCGCAGGCTGCTCACCGGCCTCGTCGCCGGAGTACTGGCCCTCTCCCCCGCGGCCCTCGCATGGCCCGCGCACGCGGCCGACCCCGTCGTCTTCACGGTGGGCATCCTCAACGACGTCGATTCCCTCAACCCCTTCACCGGAGTGCTCGCCGAGTCCTACGAGATCTACCAGCTGCAGTACACCACGCTCATGCAGCCCAGCGCCAAGGACTTCACGCCGGCACCTGGACTCGCGGAGTCGTGGGAGGAGTCCGCTGACGGCACCACGTGGACCTACACCCTGCGCCCCAACCTCACGTGGTCCGATGGCACGCCACTCACGTCCGCTGACGTGGTCTACACCTTCAACCGGATCCTCAACGGCCGCTACGAGAAGACCAACTACGGCAACTACGTCCGCAACATCACCTCGGTGACCGCACCCGACCCCCTGACGGTCGTCATGACGGTGAAAGTGCCCTCGCCGATCATGGAGAGGCTCGCCGTCTACATCCTTCCCGAGCACGTGTGGAGCGCGATTGACGCCAAGGCGGTGAAGTCGTACGCCAATGAGCCCGCTCCCGGGGAGACCCTCGTCGGGTCCGGTCCCTACCTCGTAGCTGAGAGGCGCGCGGGGCAGTACATCCGCATGGTCGCCAACGACAACTACTACCCCGGCCGGCCGACGGTCGACGAGGTCGTCTTCCGCGTCTACAACAACGCCGACGCCCTCGGCCAGGCTCTCAAGAAGGGCGAGGTCGACTTCGCCGAGGGGCTCACCGCCGACGTCTTCACCTCCCTGCAGGACCAGGAGGGCATCACCACCTACGCGAGCCAGTATTCGGGCTTCGCCGAGATCGCCTTCAATTACGGGGCAGCGCTCTCCGACGGCACGCCGATCGGCGACGGCAACCCCCAGCTCAAGGATCCCGCCGTCCGGCAGGCCATCTCCCGCGCCATCAACCGACAGCAGCTCGTCGACAAGGTCCTTGACGGCTACGGAACCCCGGGGTCGACCATCATTCCGCCGATCTACACCACTCTCCACGTGGACCCGGGGACGCAGACCTACGATCCGGCGGCAGCCAACGCGATCCTCGATGGCGCGGGCTACGCGAAGGGCGCCGACGGCGTTCGCGTAGGGCCCGACGGCCAACGGATGAGCTACCGGCTCTTCGTCCGCAGCGACTCGGACTCCTCGGTGAAGAATGGCGAGTACGTCAAGTCCTACCTGGCCGACATCGGCATCGAGGTGACGGTCAAGGCCGTCACCGAGGACGCCCTCTACGAGATCATCGGCCGCGGCGAGTACGACATGTTCGAATGGGGCTGGGTCGTCGAGCCCGACCCCGACTACCAGCTCTCCACCTTCACGTGCGCGAAGCGCTCCTACAAGGACGGCGACACGATCTACGCCGACCTCTCGGACTCCTTCTACTGCAATCCGGCGTACGACGCCCTCTACGAGAAGCAGGCCGGAGAGACCGACCAGGCGGCACGCGCCGCGATCGTCCAGCAGATGCAGACGATGCTGTACGACGACGCGCCCTATGTCGTGACGTACTACTACGACAATCTCGAGGCCTACCGCTCCGATCGATTCGAGGGCTTCATCGGCCAGCCCGAGGGCTCCGGTTCACTGCTCTTCCAGTACGGCACGTACTCCTACCAGGGCATCCGGCCGGTCGTCAGTGACGCCAGTGCCTCCGCCTCGCCCGGCGCGACCGACCAGGGCAGCGACGCCGGCTCGTCATCGGCCAGCGGCGGGACTTCATCGAGCAGCTCGAGCACCGGCCTCATCATCGGCCTCGCCGTCGCCGCCCTCGTCATCATCGTGCTCGTCGTGCTCCTGGTCCGCAGCCGGCGCACGAAGACCGCGGACGACCGAGAGTGAGCCTCCTCCAGGACGTCGCCGTCGGCGAGCCGGATCCCGTCCGACCGCCGCGCATCTCCGGATCGACGATGCGCACCATCGGCGGCAAGAGCCTGCGTGCGCTCATCACGCTCGGCTTCGTCGTCGTCTTCAACTTCTTCCTCTTTCGACTGCTTCCGGGCGATCCGATCGGCCTCTACACGCGCGGGCGCAATCAGGATGCCGAGCAGATCGCGGCCCTGCGACGGGAGCTCGACAGGCCGGTCTGGGAGCAGTTCCTCACCTACATGCGCAACCCCTTCGACCCGGGCATCGACTCCACCCGCTTCTCCCGCCCCGTATGGGAGGTCATCGGGGAGCGCGTCTGGCCGACCCTGCTGCTCCTCGGCACCGCCACCCTGCTCGCCGCCATCATCGGCATCTGGGTCGGCATTCGCGCGGGGTGGAAGCCCGGCGGCCGCTTCGACCGCATCTCCACGGGCACGACCCTCACGCTCTACTCCATGCCGGAGTTCTGGCTCGGCATGATGCTGCTCATCGTCTTCTCCGTGGGTGCCTTCGGGATCCCCGGGATGTTCCCGGTCGGCGGCATCTCCACCCCCGGGGTGGACACGTCATCACCCGTGGGCTGGCTCAACGTGCTGTGGCACATGGTGCTGCCATGCACGACGCTCACCCTGATCTATCTCGCTGACTACTCCCTCGTCATGCGCGCATCCCTCATCGACGAGCGCAAGCAGGAGTACCTCACCCTGGCGCGCGCCAAGGGGCTGCGCGATGCCATGGTGCGCAAGAAGCACGCCGTGCCCAATGCGCTCCTGCCGACTATCACCCTCATCTTCCTGTCGCTGGGCTTCGTCGTCACCGGCGCGATCACCGTCGAGACGGTGTTCTCCTGGCCCGGCCTGGGGCTGCTCACCTACGAGGCCCTGCGCGGACCTGACATCCCGCTGCTCCAAGCGATCTTCCTCATCTTCTCGATCGCCGTCGTCGGGGCCAATCTCATCGCCGAGATCCTCTACGTCGTCATCGACCCGCGGGTGCGCTCATGAGCGTCGCCTCGCAGCGCCGCAAGGCGGCCTTCCGTCGCTTCTGGTCGGCGTACCGCAGGGACAGGGCCGGGATGGCCGGCCTCGTCATCCTCGCGATCTTCGTCGCCACCGCGATCCTCGCGCCGCTGCTCATCCCGAAGGAGGCGCTCGACGTCACCAAGGCGGAGGGCGAGCGCTTCGACGCGCCATCGCTGTCCTACCCCATCGGCACGGACGACTCCGGCCGGTCGATGCTCGTGCTCCTCGCCTACGGCACGCGCATCTCGCTCACGGTGGGGCTCGCCGCCACCCTCGTCGCCATGGTGATCGGCACCGCAGTCGGCATCATGGCGGGGCACTTCCGCGGGCCGGGAAGCCACGTGCTCGTCGGCGTCACGGACTGGTTCCTGGTGATCCCCTTCCTGCCCCTCGCCATCGTGCTCGCCACGGTGCTCGGGCCGAGCACCCTCAACCTCATCATCGTCATCGGCGTCACATCCTGGGCCAGCACGGCGCGGCTCATCCGCGCGCAGACCCTCTCCATCGAAGGACGCCCCTACATCGAGAGATCCAAGGCCCTCGGGGCAGGCAACTGGCACCAGATGACGCGGCACGTGCTGCCCAATGTCTTCCCGCTCGTGCTTGCCAACACGACGCTCACGGTCGCCATCGTCATCCTCTCCGAGACCACGCTGTCCTTCCTGGGACTCGGCGACCCGCTCGCGCCGTCCTGGGGTGCGATCCTCGACCGGGCCTTCTCCTCCGGCGCGGTGAGCCGCGGTGCCTGGTGGTTCGTCCTGCCACCCGGCATCTGCGTGGTCCTTGTCGTGCTGGCCTTCACCCTCGTCGGGCGGGCGATGGAGCGCATCCTCGATCCCAGTCGGCAGGCGCAGGAGCTCGCGCCCTCCGGCGGTGCGTCGTGAGCCTCCTGGAGTTCCGCGACGTCACCGTCGACTACGCGTCCGCCGCCGGGCCGCTCCCGGCCGTGCGGGGTGTCTCGATCGCCCTGGAGCGCGGCGAGGTCCTCGGCATCGCCGGCGAGTCCGGCTGCGGCAAGTCGACCCTCGCCGCCACCGTCCTGCGCCTGCTGCCCGAGACCGCCACCGTCGGCGGCGAGGTGCTGCTCAACGACACGAACGTCCTCACCATGTCGTGGGGCGCGCTCCGCGCCGCGCGCTGGGCCGAGGCCTCCATCGTCTTCCAGGGGGCGCTGCACGCTCTCAATCCCGTGCAGCGCATCGGCGAGCAGATCGCCGAGCCCATCCGCCTGCACAAGACCGCGAAGGACGTCGATGCGCGCGTGGCCGCCCTGCTGCAGCAGGTGGGGCTGCCCGCATCGCGCGCCACGGCGTACCCGCATCAGCTCTCCGGCGGCCAGCGACAGCGCGTCATGATCGCCATGGCCCTCGCCTGCGAGCCCGCGCTCATCATCGCCGACGAGCCCACCACCGCACTCGACGTCATGGTCCAGGCGCAGGTACTCGACCTGCTCACCGGGCTCGTGCGCGATCTCGGGATGGGCATGGTGCTCATCAGTCACGATCTCGGCGTGCTCGGCACCACGTGCGATCGCATCGCGGTGATGTATGCCGGCCGGATCGTCGAGACGGGCCCGGCCCTCGAGGTCTTCGATCACCCCACGCACCCGTACACGCGCGCACTGGCCAGCGCGTTCCCGCGTATCGGGGATCCAGCGGCACGCTTCGCGCCCGTCGGACTCCCCGGCGACCCGCCGTACCCCGGGGACATCCCCTCCGGCTGCGCCTTTCACCCACGCTGCCCCCTCGCGATCGATGAGTGCGCCACCGCAGACGTCACCCTCCGCCCGGTCCCCCCTGACGTCTTAGTTCCGCGAACGGTTGGAAACGGCCCCGAAATCCAACCAGTCGCGGAACTAAGACGTCGGGAGCGGTGGACTGCGTGCATCCGAGAGGGGGCGTGATGCTGGGCGCCCAGGACCTCGCCGTCCGCTTCGGTGCGGTACGCGCGGTCGACGGTGTCGATCTCGATATCGCAGCAGGCGAGATCGTCGCGCTGGTCGGAGAGTCCGGGTGCGGCAAGACAACCCTGGCGCGCACCCTGCTCGGCCTGGAGAGGCCCACGGCGGGCCAGGTCACCTTCGAGGGCGCGCCGCTCGGCTACTCCGCCGCGTCGCTCAAGTCCTACCGGTCGCAGGTGCAGTTGATCCTGCAAGACCCCCTTGGCGCACTCAACCCCCGGCACACGGTTTACGACGCGGTCGCCGAGGGGCTGCGCATCCATAAGGTGCCCGGTGACGAGGAGCAGCTCGTCGCCGACGCACTCTCTCGAGCAGGCCTGCGGCCGCCGGGGCGCTTCTTTCTGCGCTACCCGCAGGAGCTGTCGGGCGGACAGCGCCAGCGGGTTGTCATCGCCGGCGCCCTCGTGCTCAATCCCCGCGTGCTCATCGCCGACGAGCCCGTCTCGAGCCTCGATGCCTCGGTGCGCGGGGAGATCCTCGCTCTCCTCCTGCGACTGCGGGAGGAACTCGGGCTCACCGTCCTCGTCGTCACGCACGACCTGGGGCTTGCGTGGAACATCGCGGATCGCGTGGCCGTGATGTATCTCGGCAGGATCGTGGAGGTGGGCCCGGCGGTAGACGTGCTCACGGACCCCCAGCATCCCTACACGCGGGCCCTGCTCTCCGTGGTCCCGGACGTGGAGCGGACCGAGCAGATTGTGCTTGCTGGCGAGCCGCCCGACCCCGCGCGCATCCCGAGCGGCTGCCGCTTCCACCCGCGATGCCCCGTGGCGCTGCCCGAGTGCTCGACCGTGTCGCTGCCGATCATCGGCATCGAGCCGGGACACCACGTGGCGTGCGTGCGGGCTCGGTAGAGACCGACGCCCGCACCATCGAAGGCGTCCCGAAGGGGCACCGCGACCGGTAGCCTCCACGGGTCATCACAGGAGAAGGAGCTCGGCGTGGATGCCTACCGTGTTGTCGTCATCGGCGGGGGGATCACCGGAACGAGCGTGCTCTATCACCTCGCCGCCAAGGGCTGGACCGACATCGCCCTGATCGAGCGCACCGAGCTCACCGCCGGATCGAGCTGGCATGCAGCCGGCGGCTTCCACGCCATCAACAACGACCCGGTGGTCGCCGCACTGCAGAGCTACACCATCGAGATGTACCCCCGGGTTGCCGCCGAGAGCGGCGTCGACATCGGTCTAAAGCTCTCCGGCGGCATCGAGCTCGCCTGCTCCGCGGAGCGCATGCAGTGGCTCAAGGCCGAGGTCGCCTGGCACCAGATGATGGGCCACGAGGGCGCCCGCCTCATGGAGGTCGACGAGATCGTCGATCTCGTGCCCATCGTGAATCCCGACGGTCTCGCCGGCGGACTCTTCGACCCCGATGAGGGCAATCTCGATCCCAACGGGGCTGTGTATGCGTACGCCGGTGCCGCGCGCAAGCGCGGGGCCACGATCATCACGCACAACCGCGTGCTCAGCATGAAGCGCACGGCCGATGGCTGGGAGCTCGAGACGGAGAAGGGCCCCATTCAGGCCGAGCACGTCATTAACGCGGCGGGCATGTGGGGCCGCAAGGTGGGACGCATGGTCGGCGTCGACCATCCGGTCACGCCGATTCTGCATCACTACCTCGTCACCGAGGACGTGCCGGAGATCATGGCCATCGACTGGGCGATGCCCGCCGTGACCGACCTCGAGGGATGGACCTACCTCCAGCGCGAGCAGAACGGCGCCGTACTCGGCGTCTACGAGAGCAATCCCGCCCACTGGCATCCCGAGGGCGCGCCCTGGGACTTCGGCGCCACCCTGCTTCCCCCCGATATCGACCGCATCGCCGAGGAACTGTCCATCGGCTTCGCCCGGTTCCCCGCACTCGAGGCCGCCGGCATCAAGCGCTGGGTCCATGGTGCTTTCGCCATCACCCCCGACGGCAATCCCCTCGTCGGACCCGTGCCTGGCCTGCCCGGCTACTGGGCCGCCGCCGGCGTCATGGCGGGCTACTCCCAGGGAGCCGCCGTCGGGCTCGCCCTTGCCAACTGGATCGTCGACGGTGACCCGGGGGACGACGTCTACGCGATGGACGTCACCCGCTTCGGCGACTGGGCCGCCGACGACTCCTACCTGCTGCCCACGACCTACCAGTTCTACGCGCGACGCTTCCTCACGACGTATCCGCATGAGCAACTGCCCGCCGGACGCCCGCTGCACACCACCCCGGCGTACGACAGCCTGAAGGAAGCGGGCGCGCAGTTCGGCGTGACCTGGGGCCTGGAAGTGCCGCAGTTCTACGCCCCCGCCGACTTCGTGCACGAGCCGTCACTGCAGCGCGACAACGCGTTTCCCTATATCGCCGCGGAGGTCGAGGCGGTGCGCACCGACGTCGGTGCCTACGAGACCGGGGTGTACTCGCGCTACGAGGTGAGCGGCCCGAACGCTGCGGCCTGGCTCGATGGCCTGCTGGCCGGGCGCATCCCCGCGGTGGGCCGCATGGGCCTCACTCCCATGCTGCACCCCAAGGGCACCCTCATGGGAGATCTCTCGGTGACACGGATCGCCGACGATCGCTTCTGGGTCATCGGGTCGTACTACCTGCAGGAGTGGCACATGCGGTGGTTCGACGAGCACCTGGTCGACGGCGTGAACGTCGAGAACCTCTCGGGTCAATGGCTCGGCTTCGCGCTGTCGGGCCCGCGATCGCGCGAGGTCGCTGAGGCGCTGATCGGCGAGTCTCTTGAGGGCTTCCGTTTCATGGACGCGCGCTTCTTCGGCGACACCCTGGTGGCGCGCATGTCACTGGCCGGCGAGCTGGGCTATGAGCTGACCGTGCCAGCCGACCAGCAGGCCGCGCTGTGGCGCCGGCTTGCCGATCTCGGCGTCACTCCGGTGGGCGATCGCGCGATCGACTCGCTGCGCAGCGAGAAGGGCTTCGGCATCTGGTCGACGGAGTTCACCCAGGCCTACACCCCGGGGGAGACCGGCCTCGACCGCTTCATCGACTGGGAGAAGGACTTCATCGGCAAGGAGGCCGCGCTGGCCGAGCACGAGCGCGGTGCCTCCCGGCGACTCGTCACCCTCGACCTGGGCGACAGCGATGCCGATGCGGTCGGGGATGAGCCCGTGTGGGTCGGCGATCGCGTGGTCGGCGTGACGACATCGGGGGCCTACGGGCACCATGTCGGCTCAAGCCTGGCGCTCGCCCTGGTCGACGCCGATGTCGTGGCGTCCGGCGGGCCAGTCGAGGTGTCGGTGATCGGCGAACGCCGGCCCGCCACCGTGCTCACGG